>DATNQR010000454.1:0-24035 GCA_036703905.1 Thermosynechococcaceae cyanobacterium | reverse complement strand
TGCGCCAGGGACAGATCCCCTCACGGGATTGCAGGCGCAAATCGATCGCTACCCCCTGCCTGCTGGTCAGAGTCCTTCCTCTGTGTGCTTGCACAAGGCGGGCCCTTTGCAAACCCAAGTGATTTACCACTTTTCGGCTTGAAGCTGTAACAGCTTGAGATCAGACTTGCTGCAATGCGGCTGCTACTTGTTGGGCGCTGGCGTAACGTTCTTCTGGGCGGGGATGGGTTAGCTTACGCACGATCGCCACCAGTTCCGGCGTAATGCCTGGGACATACTCTGGATAAAACCGAAAGCCTTGCTCTCGCTGGGCATAGAACAACCGGGGCTGTTTGCCCGTGAGCAGATAAACCAGTAGGGTTCCTAGAGCAAACAGATCAGAAGCCGCAAACACTTCGCCCTGCTGCTGTTCAGGAGCGCTGAAGCTGGCGGCGACGGGTTGAACTTCTGTGGCCAGAGTGTTGAGCGAGAGAAAGCCCGTTACCGCCAGCCTGCCGAAGTTCAGCGCAGGAGAGGGCTGCTCAGGCGAATTGTCCATTGCAGGTAGTTCCTCCACCACAACACGCTGAACCAGAGTGTCTGGATTCAGGTTTTGGTGCAGCACGGGCGACGACTGCTGGTGCAGGTACTCTAGCGCTTCGCACAGTTGCAGGATGATCTCGATCGCTCGCTCCTGAGAGAAACTTCCCTGAGCTTCGACGCGCTGCCCTAAACTTTGACCATGCACCCATTCCTGCACCAAGTAAGGCTGTTCTTCTTCTTCAAAGAAGTCCACGAACTGCGGCAATCCAGGATGCCGAAGGGGAAGCAGACGTTGTGCTTGCTGGTGGAATTGCTCTCGTGCTGCCGAGTTGTCCTGCCATTTAGGGTTCAGCGAGCGCGCCAGCCAGCTTTGCCCCTGCCGCCACACCACTTGATCCTGTCCTACCCCGCCCTGGTTGAGAATCTTGACCACCTGGTAGTCTCGGAGGCTGTGCAAAACCTGAAGCGGTTTGCCTGTGTGAATATCAAACAGGGGTGCGGGAAGGTTGGCTTTGCGTTTTTCCCCGATCGTGTCTTCCTGCGCTTCTCGGTTGGGGATTGCTTGATCCAGCCGAGTTGGGGGAAGGGCGGGAGGCGGATTGGGAAGATCTGCAAGGGGGGTTTTGGGAAGGACTTCTGGGAATGCTGTTGTCAAAGGTTTAGTCTTGATTTGCTGGGTCTGGGTCTTTCCATCATTGGCGCTGTCCGCTACACCCAAACTGATCTGAATGTTGGGGCCCGATCGAGCCAGACGAATCACCACACCATCCACCACCGCCACTTGAGTAATCTGCTTCCCGTTCAGATAAGTCCCATTGGCTCCCAGACTGACAATTTCCCACTTGGAGCCGTTTTGTCGTAACTCGACATGATGCCGCGAAACCACAGCGCTGTAGAGAATCACATGGTTATCGCTCGATCGCCCAATCCGAATCGTCGGCTCATGCTCAAACGTCCAGCTTTGAACCGGGGTGGACTGAATCGGATGGAGGAGAGTCAGGGTAATCACGCTGGCAGAATCTAGACAGACTACGAATGGAAACTAGATAGAAGCTGAGGTGACTTGCCCTCTAAACTAGCGCAAGTCACCTCAGTTAAGATACTTGAAACAGAAACGTCATTTTGTCGCCTTTGCCCAACGCAATTCGATCGCCCGGCCGCAGGCGATGTCGATTCCCCTGGGCTAGCGAGCTGTTGTTGATGTAGGTTCCGTTGGAACTGCCCATATCTTCAATGTAGAAAGCGTCTCCCTCCACTCGAATGTCCGCATGAATGCGAGAGACGATCTCAGAGTTGGGGAAACCGGACAGATCAATATCAGCAGGAATTCGATCGTTGGGTTTGCCTAGATGAATCACCGCCAGACCTTGTGGCAGTTCGAGCAGGGTGCTGGTTTGGACGTGCAGCAGGCGGGCAGTCTGCTGCTGAATTTGGGTGCGGTACTGGATGGGAATCTCAGGCTCTCCTGCGGCGATCGGCTGGCTAGTGGGCGGCAAAGGCGGCAGAAGATCCAAATCAGGCTGTTGGAAAGACACCGATGCAGGCGGCTCAGGGAGTCCAGCAGGCGAGGCTGTGCCGGGTTGCTGGGGCTGTGTCGATCGCAAATCGAAGCCGCACTGGCCGCAAAAACTCGCACCCATTTGCACAGTCGTGCCGCAGTTAGGACAGTTACTCATAGCAGGAAGGGGGGTATAACACGCTTCACATTGAACCGCTCCGGCTGGGTTCTGATGGTTGCAATTGGGGCAGACAATCATGGAAGACTTTCTTGAATTCGCAGGGGCAAGACGATTAACAAGACGATTAAAAATAGAATAAAAATAAAAAGAAATAGAAACTAAGAGCGGCTCATGAATGACTAACGTGAGTCGCTAATTTCAATTTTTCATCCCTCAGGTTTCACTAATCACTCCGGTTTCACTACTCGTTGTTCCACCCTTTTCCACCTCTACCTCGTCCCCAGCAGATTGATCCAGCAGCCACCACAGTTCTCCCTGGGGTTGAACCAGTCGGGCCGGGTAGGTTTGATCGTCGCCTGTGGAGGAAAAGATTTGCGCTAGAGCCGATCGCTTTCCTGCTCCCGCCACGACAAACACCACCGCACGGGCGTGATTGAGCGTAGGAACTGTGAAGGTGATGCGAGGCTGTCCGTCTTTGTTGCCTACCGTGACTAGACGATCGTGTACCGCTAGGGCGGGGGTATGGGGGAACAGGGAGGCAGTATGCCCATCGTCGCCAATCCCTAGCAGGATGATATCAAAGCTGGGAAATTCTCCGGGCTGAAGCTGGAACAGCTCTTGCAGTTCAGCTTCGTGCTTACTGGCAGCGTTGGCGGGGTCGGCTTCGCCCGTGGGCATAGGGTGAATATTGGAGCGGGGGATGGGCACTTTGTCCAACCAGGCTTGCCGGGCCATTTTCTGGTTGCTGTCGGGGTGATCGGCGGGGACGTAGCGTTCGTCTCCCCAAAAAACCTGCACCGCGTTCCAGGGAATCTCTTGAGTAGCCAGCAGTTCGTATAGAGGTTTGGGAGTGCCGCCACCAGCCAGGGCGATCGTGCATTGCCCCCGCTCGGCGATCGCTGCTTGCATCTGCGCCACAACCACTTGCAACGCTCGCTCAATCAGCGCTGTCTGATCTGGCAACACTTCTACAGTCTTTGGCATGGCTCCCGACACTCCACAAAAACTCGCCGCAATTGATCGTTCAGAACCCTCACATCATACTCTCTACAGCAAAGGGAGAATGAGTTTCAGCAGACCTCTCCAGTTTAGAGAGAAGGACGATCGACGGGGTGAGGGGGAATGCCTCTCAGTATGCAGAGTTCCCTCCTCACTCCTTCTGCTGAAGCGCCCTCGGAACGCCATGCCCGATCGGGCATGGCTGAAGCCAGATATAAACCACCCGATCGACCCTCACCCTAGCCCTCTCCCCGAAGGACAGGAAACAAGACTTCTGGCTCCCTTTTTCCTGGAGAAAAGGGTTGGGGATGAGGGCACATACTTATATCCAGCAACGCCTGTGATCGTTGCTACGCTTCAATCTTCACTGACAGAATCTTGTCGCCTTGGCGAATTGCATTCACCACGCTCATATCCTCAGTTTTGCCGAAGACAGTGTGAATTCCGTCCAGGTGGGACTGCGGCGAGTGGCAAATGAAGAACTGGCTACCGCCCGTATTCTTTCCTGCGTGGGCCATAGAGAGGCTACCTGCTGCGTGAAGATTAGAGTTAATTTCGCAGTTGATCTTGTAGCCTGGGCCGCCGCGACCGTTGCCATCGGGACAGCCGCCTTGAATCATGAAGTCAGGAATAACCCGATGAAAACTCAGTCCATCGTAAAACCCTTTTTGAGACAGATCGACAAAGTTTTTTACCGTGTTGGGTGCATCCTCTGAGAACAAATCCAGATGGATTGTGCCCTTGCTCGTTTCCATAATGGCGCGAGTCATCTTAAGCGTTTTCCTCAATAGTCAACTTCTCCGATCCTACCGCTTGGCGAGGCCGACGAGAATTGCAGTTCTGATCTGTCCTGCATCTGGCTGAGATCAGCACGATCGAAACACAAAAGCAGCGGCTCTTCTGCATTGAAAGGGGCTGAAGGTAGCAGAATAGGACTGGTAAGGATAGCGGAATAGGAAGAATGCCGATCGTTAAAGCACAAAGTAGGACTCTCGAATGCAAGCCTGGAGCAAACTTGCGTCAGGTGTTGCTGAAGAATGGCGTTGAGGTTCACAACGACGCGGCCCGGCTGATCAACTGTCACGGACTGGGCACTTGCGGCACTTGCGCCGTGGCAATTTCCGGGACGATCGAGGAAGTCAGTTGGCGTGAACAGGCGAGGCTGTCTCTGCCGCCCCACTCGCCCACCCAGCATCGTCGCCTTGCCTGCCAAATCTCCGTTACCACTGACCTGGAACTCACCAAATACAATGGCTTTTGGGGACAGGGAAACCAGCCCATTTGGACATCTACCCAGGAGAAGCAATGAGTCAAGGAGTCATCATTGCTCTGTTAGTGCTGGCGGGGTTGCTGGTGCTGCGGCTGACCAATTCGCCGCCCTTTTCCAGCACCAACCCAAGCCAATCTTCCACGCAAACGCAGACCACACCCACGCCCATTACCCGCAGTACTGGCTTCAGCAGCAGCGTGGCGACGGCTTCTTCTTCCCAGGCTACGCCGATCGATCCCAAGTCGCCTCCTTCTAACGATCCTTCTAATCCTGGCAACCCCACCGATCCACCAATCCGGGGCAACTGGTAGGCAGGGTCGATCGTTTTTATTGTGAAGTATCTTGGTGAACTGTCCTGATTGTGAAATGTTCTGGTTTATTGTCTTCCGTAATGCCTCATGACTGACGTTTTGATTGTGGGAGGCGGGATTATTGGGCTAGCGATCGCCCTGGAACTGAGACTGCAAGGGGCTTCTGTCACTGTCCTCAGTCGCCGCTTCGCCGAAGCCGCCACCCAGGCCGCCGCCGGAATGCTGGCTCCCCAGGCCGAGCAAATTCCCCCTGGCCCCATGCTGGAGTTGTGCCTTCGCAGTCGCAACCTCTATCCGGACTGGACGCGCAAGCTGGAGGAGTTGACCGGACTGGAGACGGGCTACTGGGACTGCGGAATTTTGGCTCCAGTATTTAGCGCAGAAGTTAGCACAGAAGACGGTACGGAAGAGCAGGTTTCGGCTGACTCCTGGCTCGATCGCGCTTCCTTACACGCCCGTTACCCTGGCCTCAGTCCAGAAGTCGTCGGTGGCAGGTGGTATCCCCAGGATGGGCAGGTAGACAACCGCCTGTTGACAAAAGCGCTGCTGATGGCGCTGCGCGATCTGGGTGGGAAGGTGTGCGAGGGCGTGACAGTTGATCGGTTCCTGATGCAGGGAGACCGGACGATCGCGGTGCAGACTGCCGATGGCGAACTGCAAGCAGGACACTACGTTCTAGCCACGGGCGCGTGGTCTCAAGCTTTGCTCCCCGTTTCGATCGTTCCCCGCAAAGGTCAAATGCTGGCGGTGCAAACTCCCATCGATCGACCCCACCCCCTACAAACGGTGCTGTTTGGCAGCGAGGTCTACCTTGTGCCGCGTCGGGATGGTCGGATTCTGATTGGAGCCACCAGCGAGAATGTGGGATTTACGTCCGGCAACACTCCCGCCGGAATTCAGGCCCTGCTAACCCAGGCAGTGCGGCTCTATCCCAGCTTGCAGGACTTCCCGATTCAAGAACTTTGGTGGGGCTTCCGACCCGCCACTCCAGACGAGCAGCCGATTTTGGGTGCGAGTCCCTACGAGAACTTGACCCTGGCGACAGGGCACTACCGCAACGGCATTTTGCTCACTCCCATCACTGCAAAATTAATCGCCGATCGCATCCTCAAGTCTGCCGATCCCCTTTTGGAGCCGTTCCACTGGTCACGCTTTCAGACGAGGAAAAATGAATCAGACCAGTAGAAATCAGGTCAATAGAAATCCAGCCAGTAGAAATCTGTGGGCGGAGGTGGCGATCGACCAGATTCCCAAGATCCTGACGCTGATGGATCGCAATCGCCACAGCCCCACCTACGGGTGCTTCGATCGCAACTTTTGGCAGTACAAAATCATTGATTTTCCCAGTGGAATGGCTCAGGAGTTTGTGCTGCCTTTGGCCCTGGCCTACCATACCGAACTGACCAGCAACCCGTTTCATCAGCAGCCTGCGGTGCGGGATTGGGTCGAAGCGGGAATTTTGTTTGCGGCCCGGAGTGCCCATCGAGATGGCTCCTGCGACGACTATTTTCCGTTTGAGCGGGCAGGGGGCGCGGCGGCGTTTTCGCTGCTGGCCTGTCTAGACAGCTACCGCTTGCTGGGACTGGACAACCTGGAGATGCTGCGCTTCTTTGAGCTTCGAGCGGATTGGCTGGCCCACCACAACGAGAGCGGCCAGTTGACTAACCATCAAGCGCTGATCGTGCTGTGTTTGGAGTTGCTGTCCCAGCTGCTGAGAACCGATCGCTGGGAGAAAGCGCGATCGCTGCGCTTGGAGCGGGTGCTGGACTGGCAGAACTCCGAGGGCTGGTTTCAGGAGTACGAAGGCTGCGATCCGGGCTATCACACGCTCACAATTTCCTGTCTAGCGCGGATTGACCAGTTGCGCCCCGATCCCAGAATTCGGAAAGCGCTGAGCAAAGCGGTGGAGCTGGCGGCGCAGCTTGTCCATCCCGACGGCTCCTATGGCGGCGAATATGCCAGCCGCAACACCTACAACTTTTTCCCCCACGGGTTTGAGCTAGTGGGTGCATGGCTTCCAGAAGCGCTGCGAATCAACGACCAATTTCTGGTGGGGCTGCAAAACGGGCTGGCTCCCTGCTATGCCGACGACCACATCATCGGTCACCACACCTGGAACTACCTGCTGGCGTGGCGGGATTTTGTCCCCGATCGTCCACTCCCTCTGCCTCGCCCCACGGGACGAGTCTGGCTCAAAAATGCCCAGATTTTGATCGATCGCCGCGACACTACCGAACTCTATATCGCCCTAAACAAAGGCGGCGTGTTCAAGCTGTTCCGCGATCGGCAACTGGTCGCCTCAGATACGCAATTCTCGGTGCAGGTTTGCAGCCAGGGCAAACTCAAGAACGCAGTGGCCCACCTGGTCGGCAAGTACGAGGTGCAGGTCGAGGAAGAGACGATCGCGGTTCAGGGGAATCTCGGCTGGGCCAAGCAAAAGCAAATGACTCCGGTGAACTTGATGATTCTGCGGGTCGTGATGCTGACGATCGGGCGCTTTTTCCCTAACCTAATCCGCAAGCTGCTGCAAAAAATGCTGATCACGGGCAAACAAGCCGCACCCTTCCGGTTCCATCGTCAGTTGTGCTGGCAGGACGATCGCTGGATTGTGTCTGACACGTTGCAGGCCGATTCCTGGCAATCCGTTCAGGCCGTGGCGATCGGGGGCGATCAGACTTCGATTTACGTGGTTATGAGCCGTACTTTTCAAGCGGGACAGCTTTTGCCCTGGCTGGATCTAACGGCTGAGGTGCAGGCAGCGATCGGACAGCCATTGCATCTGGAACGTAAACTGTAGGACTGCTCTAGGTTCTGTTGACTCTTGGGCTGAGACGAAGGTGCTGAGGGAGGTTGAGGTTTCGCCCTTAACCGGAGGCAACGTCTCTGACCCCAACCTCAACCCAGAGAGAAAAATAGCGATCGGCACTGAACCTTAAGCAAACTGCGACGGTCTTAATCAAGTCAGTTGTCCGGTTGGTGAGATCGGGTGGATGAGCGAAATCACTTTTTTCATGCGAAAGGACAAGCTCCTTAGCAGTTGAAAGATGCTGGAGATCTAGCTTCCAACTGAGTGAGGACTCTCTGTTTGAAAGATTTTTGTCGATCGCTCTGGACTAACTGCACTAAACAGACAAATTATTCGGACAGAACCTTCGTTTCAGCGAAAGAGCATTGACCGGATGAACCACGATCGCAGCTTCTTCCCCTCAGCTTCACCTCAACTTTTCCGCCCTGTACTCAGCTATGCCTAAAATTAATGTTTTCCGTCTGCTCACCTTGTATGTTCTCGTAGGCGCGGCCACCTTTACAGTTCCACTAAGATCTGAAACAGCAGTTCCCACTTCATCCCAGTTAGCATTTGAGAGGTTCTATGGCGGGTGATCTATGGCGAAGAGCGTAGCGCGAATGAGAGATTGGTTTCAGTTCAAGCTCAAAGTTCCCACTTGGCTGCTGGCCCTGCTGATTTTAGGACTTTTGGGCACTGGAGGGTACCTGGCCTACAACCAGTACACTGCTTCTCAGCGCCAAGAAGCCCGCAGGCGCCTGCAAACAGCCACAGCAGAGCGGCTGAATTTGCCTGTAACGATCGCCGCTAACGGCACAGTGCAGCCAGAGCGATCGGTGAACATGAGTCCCAAGTCCTCCGGGGTGCTGAAGCGCCTGCTGGTGAAGGAAGGCGATCGAGTGCAGGAGGGGCAAATCCTGGCTAACATGGACGACTCTAACTTTCAGGGACAACTGACCCAAGCCCAGGGACAACTGGCTCAAGCCCAGGCAAACCTGGCTAAGTTGGAGGCTGGCAATCGATCGCAGGATATTGGACAAGCCGCCGCCCAACTGTCCGCCGCTCAAGCAAACCTGGCCAGATTAGAGTCCGGCAACCGCCCTCAAGAAATCGGGCAGGCTCAGGCCCAACTCGCTTCTGCTCAATCCTCTTTACAGCAAGCCCAGCTTGTCTTCAGCCAGAACCAGCAGCTCTACACCGCGGGGGCAATTTCTCAGCGCGATCTGGATGCCTCCCGAACTGCATTTGAGACGGCCAGAGCGCAAGTTACCCAGGCGGGCCAGGGGCTGAACCTGCAGCAGGTAGGCTTCCGACCTGAAGAGATTGCCCAGGCTCGGGCCCAGGTGGAGCAGCTTCAGCAAGCCCTCAGCTTGCAGCAGGCGGGGGCACGATCGGAGGATGTTGATGCGGCCCGTGCCCAAGTGTTGAGCGCTGAAGGGCAGGTACAGTCAGTGCAGACGCAGATCAATGACACAATCATTCGCGCTCCATTTCGCGGCGTGGTGACGAAGAAATTTGCTGACCCCGGTGCGTTTGTGACTCCCACAACTTCCGGTAGCGCTGTTTCGTCTGCCACTTCCTCGTCGATTCTGTCCCTTGCTTCCACAAATCAAATTGTGGCCAAAGTGCCGGAAACCAGCATTTCCCGAATCAAAGTAGGGCAGAGCGTGACGATCGAAGCCGATGCCTATCCAGGCATGTCCTTCAAGGGTCGAGTGACGCAGGTGGCAACCCAATCCACCGTGGATCAGAACGTGACCAACTTTGAGGTCAAAGCCTCCCTGGAAGATCCGCAAAACCAGTTGCAGGGCGGCATGAACACCAGCGTTAAATTCAACGTGGGCACCCTGGAAAATGCGCTGGTGGTTCCTACCGTAGCGATCGTCCGGCAGGAGCAGGGAACGGGTGTGTTGCTGGCCCCCAGAGGCGAAGGGCGCTCTCGGTTCCAGCCCATCACCACCGGGGCCACTGTGGACGACAAGACGATCGTGGTATCTGGACTGAAGGAAGGCGACCAGATGTTGCTGAGTTATGCTCAGGGCGATCGTCCTGCTTCCCGCACTCCCTCGCTGATTCCTGGAGTCGGTGGGCCGCCTGGCGGTGGCGCTCCGGGTGGCGGCGCACCAGGGGGTTCCGGTGGCTCAGGTCGATCGGGTGGCGGCAGAAGAGGCGGAGGTGGAGGCTGATGGAGAAATTGCCGCAGATTCGCCCCACAAAAATCTCGCTGCTGGAAATCAGCACGATGGCCGTCGAAGCTCTGTGGAGCAACCGTCTCCGCACCAGCCTGACCATGCTGGGGGTGATCATTGGCATTGCCTCAGTGATCATGGTGACTTCGGTGGGGCAGGGCGTGCAGAAAGCCACCGAACAGCAGATCCAGTCCCTCGGAACCAATGTGATGCTGGTGCTGGCTGGAGTGGCACGGACGGGCGGCATCAGTCAGGGCGCGGGTTCTGCCTCTACTCTGACCCTTCAAGATGCCCAGGCGATCGCCCGCCAGGCCCCCGCAGCCGAAGCGGTGACGGCTTTTTTGCAACGCGGCGGTCAGGTAGTCTATGGCAACCAGAATGGCTCCACTTCAATTCTGGGGGTTGACCTGCAATACTTCAGCGTTAAGGAAATCAAGCCCCAGGAAGGCCAGGGCTTCACTCAGGAAAATCTAGACAACGCAGAACCCGTGGTGGTTCTGGGCAGCAAGGTCAAAAGCGATCTGTTTGTGGGGGGAGAGCCAGCGATTGGGGCTAGCATTCGGATTCAGAACGGTCGCTTTCGGGTGATTGGCGTGGCGGAAGCCAAAGGTTCCGTTGGCGGTCAGGATCAGGACGATCGAGTCTACATTCCCCTGACCACGATGTCTTCCCAGATCGTCGGCAACAATGCGCTCAACGGCAGAGCGATTAGCGGCTTTTGGCTGAAAGCGAAGGATCAAGAGCAGCTAGAGGCGGCTCAGTTCCAGGTCACAAATCTGCTGCGAAGCCGCCATAACATCACCCCACCCAGACCAGACGACTTCCGCATCAGCAACCAAGTGGACATCATCAACACCTTCAGCAGCATTGTGGGCTTATTCACTGTGCTGGTGAGCGCTATTGCCGGAATTTCCCTGGTGGTGGGTGGCATCGGCATCGCCAACATTATGCTCGTCTCGGTGGTGGAGCGTACCCGCGAGATTGGGGTTCGCAAGGCGATCGGGGCGACCAACGGCGCCGTGCTGAGTCAGTTTCTCACAGAGGCAATTCTAGTCTCCCTGCTGGGCGGCGCGATCGGCGTGGCGATCGGGGTAGGTTTGGCTTTCGTGGCTTCGGTGGCCTTTGGCTTTCCGTTCGTGGTTTCCTATTGGTCGATCGGTGCTGGTCTGACCCTGGCCCTCGTAGTCGGACTGGTCGCCGGAGTGATTCCTGCCCGCAACGCCGCCCAACTCGATCCCATCACCGCGCTACGAAGCGATTGAACTCTGGAGCTTTTGAGCCGTATGCCCACGATGATCTGGATGGAAGGACTGCTGAAAAGCTACCGCTTGGGCGAGATCGATGTGCCCGTTCTCAAGGGGATCGATTTGACCATTGAAGAAGGCGAGTATGTTGCCATTATGGGCGTATCGGGATCGGGCAAGTCTACGCTGATGAACATCATCGGCTGTCTCGATCGCCCTACCCAGGGGCACTACGTTCTGGAAGGGCGCAACCTGACCACGCTGGACAACGATGAACTAGCCTATATTCGCAATCGACGCATTGGCTTCGTGTTCCAGCAGTTCAATCTGTTGTCGCGATCGACCGCTCTGGAAAATGTCATGCTGCCGATGGTCTATGCAGGCATTCCCAAAGCCCAGCGCCGCCACCGAGCGGAAGAAGCTCTGACCCGCGTTGGACTGGCCGAACGGATGCTTAACCGCCCCAACCAGCTTTCTGGGGGACAGCAGCAGCGCGTGGCGATCGCCCGCGCCTTAGTCAACCGTCCCGCCTTGGTGTTGGCAGACGAACCTACGGGCGCGCTGGACACTCAGACTTCCCAGGAAGTAATGGCGTTATTGTCGGATCTGAACCGTCAGGGGATCACGATCGTCATCGTCACCCACGAGCCCGACATTGCCGCCGAAACTCAGCGCACGATCCACGTCAAAGATGGATTGGTAGTCGGGTGAGCGCGATCGAGCGTTACTGCAAACTGAGTGCAAGCTGACCTACCCTTCCATACTGTGGGAGCGGGGTAGAAAAATAGGGGGAAGTATTTCAGTCAGTTAGTTTTTTCCCTAACTCAAGCTCTAACTTAAGCCCTAACTCAAGTTGGATGCTGAAACTCGATCGCGTTCGTTACCGTCAGGTCAGATAGCTCCAATCTTTCATCAAAATCCCTTAAAACAATGCGTTTCTCCCATTTCACTCCGTCCCTTTGGGGCTTTGCCGCCACCTTGGGAGCCTTACTGGTTGCAGCCCCCAGCTTCGCTGCCGAGAAAGTCGTGCTGAAGTACAGCATTCTGCGCGAATCGATCCCTGTTAGCGATCTGGAAACGCTGGCAGAAACGGGCAGAACCGATCCCGCTTTGGAGAGCTACATTAAGCGCGCAGGAAAAAAGCCCGAAGATGTACAACGGGCCCTCACCAACACGGTGAAGATTGATATTGTCACCCTCGATCGCGCCCTCAACAGCCTGCCAGGGAACTTGATGCTGGACGAACTGGGCAAAGCGATTCACACGCCAGCTGGAGGAGCCGATCGCCAAGCTCTCCGCGCCGCCTTAATCAAATCTGCTGAGGAAGATGGTCGCGTCTCGCTGCTGGAAACCATCCAGAACTATCCTTCTGAGGCAGTGGTTGTGGAAGGCGATAAGCTCGTCTCAGCCTACCGCCAACTCAGCAAGGTGGCCGATCCGCTCCAGAAAATTCTGGGCATTCTGAGAGACTTCTAAGTTTCCTTGCTTAGGCGATCGCCTACCGCATTTTCGTTGTCTGTCTGAGGCATTGCGGTCTGTCCCATCCACTTATTCAAGAACGGCAGTACCGCCTCCCCTAGCGCCTCGGGATATTCTTCGTGCAGCCCCAGCGACCCAGGCATTCGGTAAACCTGTACTGCTGTGAAGTGGGCCAAAACCTCCATCTCGGTGCGGGACTTAGGCGGAACCTGTTCGCCAATCACCACCAGCACGGGCAAAGGCAACGGCTGAAACCAAGTGAGCCACTGCTCCTGAGTTCGTAGAGCATCCAGTCCGCCTGTGACAAAAGCGGCGGAAGCGAATCTAGCTCCCGGTTGCTGGGTGGTGCGCCACTTCTGCCGCATCCAGTCGCGGGTGAGGTGTTGGCGATCAGCCAAAACGTGACGACCAGACATCAAGCGCAGAAAAGGCGGCAGCGTGGTCAGCCAGTAAAGCAATTGCCCCACGATCGGCAGTCTGATCGCTCGTTGCAGCAGCTTATAGAGTTTGCGGCGCTCTCCCATCGCTGTGGGCAGCGGCCCGCGCCAAGTGGGAGCCACCAGCACTACCCAAGACCAGAGCGGCGGCTGGCGGCTGACCAGTTCCATCACGTAGTTGACCGAATGACCAGCCGCAATCACCACTACGGGTTCCGAGAAGATCGATCGAACAAATTCCTTTAGAAGAGTCTGGTAGAAAGCGGCGGTGTAGGTAATGGCCGGACGATCGGATTGCCCAAAGCCTACCCAATCCAGCGCCACGACTTGATAGCGATCGGACAGTAGGTTTGCCAGCCCCCGCATTTCCGCCCGCGTGGAGATGGTACTTAGAGCAGGCAACAACAGCACCGGCTTGCCTTCCCCTACCACTTCATAGGTAGCAGTAATGGGTTTGCCTTTGTAGTTCCAGAAATACGATCGCACGGCTCCGCCCAGAAGCGGTGGCTGAGTTGATTCTTCGGTAGATGCTTCGACGGTTGTAGGGAAATCTTTCATGGGCGCGGGTAACGACATCCAGGGCGATAGCCTTCGCCACCCTGATTTCAGAGATCATACGCGACGGCGCGGAACGTCGATCGGGCAATCTTCCCTAGGTAGCGGCAGTCGCGTGGAATTCTGTTGCTCGATCGCTGGGGAGAGCTGGGTCAGAACCCTGGGGAGCCAAAACTCTGAGCAAATTTGCTTAACCTCGTCCTGAATTAGAGTTTTCGGATAGGCTCTAAATAGAATCACAAAAAGTTTGGCTCGATCGCTTCGGGTCTCTGTTCTGGGTATGCCGTCGTCTGAAATCCCTTGCCTGAGTTTGGCAATCACCTCCCTACAAACCCATGGCTACTTCGCCGTTCACATCATCCATGCGCCGCTTCCAAGCGGCTATGTTTTGAGTGAGCGTGCTTGGTCACAGGGATTGACTCAGCTTTGGCAAGCGTGGCACGAAATGTTTTCTGCTAGAGGGCTGCCCAACGTGCCCCATGTTTCTGGAGTGAGTGGTGAGCTGCCAGAGCCAGTGTTGCCGCTGGAAGTCGGTGAGGTACCCCCCATTCCCCCGGTGGGCAAGGCGGGGCGTTTGATGCAGCATTTGGGAATTTCCCTTTGGCAATGGCTGTTTGATGGGGCAATTCAGGGCAGCTTGAAGGAAAGCCAGGGCAACGCGATGGGTCAGGGCAAACCTCTACGGATGCGGCTAGATATCCGAGACCCCAACTTGATCGCTATTCCCTGGGAGATTATGCAGGATGGAGCCGGAAAACAGGCGATTTCCCTGAGCCAGCAGCTATTGTTCAGCCGCACGACGAGCGATGTGGCAGCGCTACCGCCGCTGCGGATTGACCATGCTTTGAAGGTGCTGCTAGTGCTGGGGCAGGATTCAGAACCCGGAAGCGGAGCCTCCCGCTCGCACTCCTCCTTGAAGCTGGAGCAGGAAGCCGCAGCCTTGGCGGATGTTTTGCAGACCTGTGGCACGTCGGGTACTCCGATCGTGGCCACATCCCCCTGTCAGGTAGATACCCTGATCCAACCCACCCCGGCAGAACTAATTCAGCGCTTGGAAGCTGGCCAGTACAACCTCTTTTTCTATGCAGGTCACGGTGTTCCAGGGGCTGACGGTGGGTTGCTGTTTCTGCGCCCAGAAATGACCCTGAACGGCACGGAACTGGCCCAGGTTCTCACCCGCTGCCAGGTAAAGCTAGCAGTGTTCAACGCGTGCTGGGGCGCGCAACCAGAGCAGTATGGCAATGAGTCGATTCCAGGCATAAACCCCAGCCAAATGTCCCAAGCCATTCCTCGCAGCAGTCTGGCAGAAGTGCTGGTGCATCACGGTGTACCGGCAGTGCTGGGAATGCGCGACTCCATCACCGACGAAGAAGCGTTGAGCTTTATCCAAGCGCTGGCAAAATCTCTGGCGGAGCGATTGCCGATCGACCAGGCGGTGGCCGTGGCTCGGCAACACTTGCTGACCCTCTACAAGTTCAACCAGCAAGCCTGGACGCTGCCTGTGCTGTATATGCACCCAGAGTTTGATGGCGAGTTGCTGAAGCCGATCGAGGCTAATCTAACCCAGCTCCCTGGCATGGTGACGCGGGTGGGGCCAGCCACTCCCAAAGCATCACTGCGATCACTGCACAGTGATAAGACATGGCAGATTCGCGGTGGCGTGATACGGGTAGGGCGAGACAATCAGCAGAACGACTTGGTGCTAGAGGAAGATCAGGGTGGCGTTTCCCGTGAGCACGCTGTTATTTTCTGTCGCCAGTTCGATCGCCACGGAAGAACAGAATCCACTTACTTTCTAGAGGATTTCTCCCGTTTTGGAACCTGGGTTCTCCGCTCCGATTCAGGAACATCGGATTGGCAAAAGGTGCATCGGCAGGAAGTGCGACTACCTTCTGGAGCACGACTAAAGTTTGGCAGCTCACAGAACGAGATCTTGGAATTCATCCTTCACAGTCCTCTTGAATAATAAAGATTTTGCATCACCGTACCCCTACGGAACTCAGGTTGATAGGGGAGACAGTTAAACTGATAATCTTCCCTTCGATCCTCAACTTTTGTTCCTTAAACTCAAGTTGCGTGAAGATTTCTTAATTTACCGCCTCAACAAATGCTTAACTCCTTCACTGAAACTGAAGTTGACGATACCGAAGTCAACAGAGAGTTCCCCGCTTCTCCCCATCCTGAGGGACTGCTGCACCGAATTACCCTGCGAATTCGTCAGTCTTTAGAGCTACAGAAGATCCTGGAGACCACCGCAGCAGAAGTACGAGCGTACCTGGGCACCGATCGAGTGAAGATTTATTGCTTTCATGAAGACAGCAGCGGGGAAGTGATCGCAGAAGCGCTGAATGGCGATCGATTGCCCTCGCTGCTGGGACTCAACTTTCCCGCCGACGATATTCCCCCCTACGCTAGAGAACTCTTCATTAAAGCGCGGCAACGGGTAGCGGTGGATGTGGCTTCCCACATCACTAGCGGTCTCACTCCTCTCAACTTGCTGGATTCTGAGGCAGATCTAGCCGAGCAGGATTTTCGGTACCGTCCGGTTGACCCGTGCCACGTGGAGTACCTGACTGCTATGCATGTTAAGTCCTCGGTGGTCGTGCCGATTCTTCATCAGGAGAAGCTTTGGGGCTTGCTGGTGTCGCACCACTCTGAGCAACGCACCGTCACTGAAGAAGAATTGCAGTTCATTGGAGCGGTCGCGGATCAGGTAGAGTTGGCGATCGCTCAGTCCATTTTGCTGCGCCAGGTGCAGGCCCAAGCCGACCAGGAAGCCAAAATTAATTGCATCAGTGCGCTGCTGCACACCATTCCCACTCCCCAACTGCAAGATGCGCTAGAGGAAGCTGTGAAGGGGCTACAAGGATCAGGAGGACGGCTGTATCTGCTGGCTAGGGAGAATACGGCAGAAGAATTCTACACTTGGGGCGAACAGCCCGTCGCGCTGGGCAACAGTGCTGATCGTCAGGTAGAACAGCATTTGCTCTGGCAGCAATACCTGAAATCCCCTGGAATGCCTGTAACCAGAGTACAGTCCAGTCCAGACTCCGGCAGTGCTTGGTCGGCTCCCATGGCAGCCTACACTTTACGGGGTGAACAACCCAATGCTGACTGCTGGGCCATTAACGATATTTATAAGGAACCGTTGCTGCGATCGCTGGTGGGGGCGTTCCAGCCCACCCAGATTCGCGGCATGATGATTGTGCCTCTGCGCTACGGGCAGCAAACTTTGGGCTGTTTCACCGTCTTTCGGCAGTCCGTGGAGACAGAGCGATTGTGGGCCGGGCGGCGCGATCCCGACCCGCGCCAGATGGTGGTTCAGATGTCGTTTGAGGCCTGGCGTGAACTTAAGAGCGGCCAGTCCGAATCCTGGACAGAGGACGAGAAGCGGCTGGCTCGATCGTTCTCCAATCAGTTCGCGACAGCGGTGCAGCAATACCATATCCACAGCCAGGTGCAACAGCTAAACGCCGGACTGGAGAGCCAGGTGCAGGCCCGAACAACAGAATTGGAGCAATTGGTAGAGCAGCAGCACGCCTTGTTTAGTGTTGTAACTAAGATTCACAACTCTCTGGATCTGGGCGTGATTTTCCAGACCACAACCCGCGAACTGCGGGAACTGCTCCAGAGCGATCGGGTGGGCATCTACCGCTTCAATCCAGACTGGAGCGGCGAGTTCATTGCTGAATCTGTTGGTTCCGACTGGGTGGCGTTGGTGCAGGCTGACCAAAATCTCCAGCCTGGAGTCAATGCTACGGAGGACGAAAATTGTCTCCTCCGTGCCTTGAAGCATCCCGCTAGCGCCGACACCTACCTGCAAAAAACTCAAGGTGGTGTCTACGCCCGTGGCACTCAGTTTTGCCAGGTGGATGATATCTACGCGAAGGATTTCTCACGCTGCTATCTGTCAGTTTTGGAGTCCTATCAGTGCCGCGCCTACGTGATTGTGCCCATCTTTCAGGCGGCTGACCTATGGGGACTGCTGGCCACCTACCAAAACTCCGGGCCGCGCCAGTGGACTGATTCTGAGGTGAGTTTGATGGTGCACACCGCTGTGCAATTGGGCGTGGCAACTCAGCAAGCCGAGCTTCTGGTTCAGACGCGGCAGCAAACTAATCAGCTTGCCGCAACTCTGGAAGATTTGCAGCAAACCCAAAGCCAACTGATTCAGACTGAGAAAATGTCGAGTCTGGGGCAATTGGTGGCCGGCGTGGCCCACGAGATCAACAACCCCGTCAACTTCATCAACGGCAACCTGCTCCATGCCCGTGAGTATGCCCAAGAATTGCTCGACCTGCTTAGGCTCTACCAGCAGCACTACCCCAACGCGCATCCCGAAGTACGCGATCGCGTTGACCAAATTGACCTAGATTTCATTGCGGAGGATTTGCCCAAGCTCCTGTCTTCAATGCAGCTAGGAGCCGATCGCATTCGCCAGATTGTCCTGTCGTTGCGAAACTTCTCCCGAGTTGATCAAGCAGAAGTGAAACCCGTCAACGTTCACGACGGCATTGACAGCACATTGCTGATTCTGCAACACCGCCTCAGAGCCAGCTCTGATCGTCCAGAAATCGAAGTCATCAAAGACTACGGGCCCTTACCCCAGGTGGAGTGCTACGCGGGGCAACTCAATCAGGTGTTCATGAACATCCTCACCAATGCGATCGATGCTTTGGAGGAACGGGATCAGGAGCGATCGTTGCAAAGCCTTCAGGAGCATCCCAGCCGCATCTTGATTCGGACTCAAGTTATCTCCCCAACAGACAGCCCCGCGTCTGTGGTGATTCGGATTGCTGACAATGGCCCCGGCGTAGGCGAAGCTACCAAAGCGCGACTGTTTGACCCCTTTTTCACCACCAAGGCGATCGGTCGAGGCACTGGGTTGGGACTGTCCATCAGCTATCAGATCATTCAAGAAAGGCATAAGGGAAATTTGCGCTGCATCTCGAAGCTGGGTAAGGGTACAGAGTTTCAGATTCAAATTCCCCTGCGGCAAACCCCCGGTCAGCCTTAACTTTCTGCGGTTCAGCTTTGCACTATAGCTATAGACAGATAGCTTGGGACATCGGGTTTGAAGGGTTATGGGGGCATTGCCCCTGCACTCCGTCCTAACCTATGAGGTTATGGGTATAAGTAGCCGGAGACTAAGTAGCTGGAGAGTCAATGCAGACATTGATCAAACCATCGGCTCCGTAGGTCGGTAGGATGGGAACACCCAAACTGTGGGAGAGATCCTCTAGGCTCATGTCATCTAGAAATCGAGCCTCATCGTGTTTCAGCATCACTGAGGGCAGCAGAATTCCGTCGCCTAAGTCCTGCCCTTGCAGCGCTTGCAGAATGTCGTGCCCGGTGAGTAGTCCCGTCACTGAGATCACCTGACCCCAATAGTCGCTGGCCAGAGCCACCATGCTCACTTCTAGTCCTTTCACTTGATTGAGGCGCTTCACGATCGGCTGAAATGCCTGCTCAACCGCGTTTCCCACTACCCAGATGAAACGGCGGGGCGAGACGATCTCTGGCAATTTCTGAGCCGCCTGCTCAAACTGTTTGAGGAACTGCTGAATCGAGCCAACCCCATTGCCTATTTGGGGATAGTCTTCGTAGTGAGACTCTGGCGGCAACTCCTGACCCGCAATCAAAAACCACTCATCAGCCAACCAGGCCACGATCGAGCCGAACTGCTGCTGAAACTTGTTCTGAAGTGCCTGCACTTGGTCGATAACTTCCTGTGCTTTCTCTGGACTGACGGGGATCAACTCGTCCTCAGTTGGACGAAAGCGAGTCAGACCGACGGGAACAACGGCGATCGATGCGATCGCGGGCACGTCTCCGGCGTAGAACTGAGCCAGATCCAGCAGCGTTTGAGTCAGGTGTTGGCGATCGTTGATGCCGGGACAAACGACAACCTGAGCGTGAACCTGCAAACGGCGTTCTTGAAACCAGCGCAATTGCTCTAGAATCTGTCCCGCACGGGGATTTTTGAGTAACCGCGTCCGCACCTCTGGTTCGGTAGCGTGAACTGAGACGTAGAGCGGCGACAGACGCATTTGCTCAATCCGTTCCCACTCGTGCTGGCTCAAGTTTGTCAGAGTGAGGTAGCTGCCATAGAGAAAACTGAGGCGGTAGTCGTCGTCTTTAAGGTAGAGCGTTTGCCGCATTCCGGGCGGTTGCTGATCGATAAAGCAGAAGGGACAACGGTTGTTGCACTGAAGCAAGCCATCAAACAGGGCTGTCTCGAACTCCAGCCCTAGATTTTCGTCGTATTCTTTCTCGATCTCAACCTGGTGAGTTTTGCCTAACCTGTCCAGCACTTCTAGTTCCAGTACTTCGTCGGCGCAGAGGAACTGGTAGTCAATCAGATCACGGGGTCGCTGCCCATTAATCGCTACTAGCCGATCGCCCGCCTCAAAACCAATTTCTGCTGCGATCGATTCTGGCAGCACCGCAGTAATTAAGGCTGGCTGGATGGAGGCTTGACTCATGCCCTCATTTTAGCGCCCCAGCAAAGGCTGCCGTTAGCAGTGCTGTCCCAAAGGCCAGGCGATACCACACGAAGATCCAGGTGTCTTTGCGTTGCAGATATTTCAGCAGCCAGGCGATCGACAAGTAGGAGAAAGCGAAAGTAGAGGCCATCCCAACCAGCAGAGGAACTACCAGATCCAGATGCTTGACGACTTCCTTCGATTCGTAGAGCGTAGCGATCGTCAGGGTAGGAATACCCAGCAGAAACGAAAAGCGGGCCGCAGTCTGGCGCTCCAGTCCCAGAAACAGCGCCGTGGTCAGCGTGGAGCCAGAGCGGGAAGCACCGGGAATCAGGGCGATTGCCTGCCCCAACCCCACCAGAATGCCATCCAGAATATTCAGGTCATCAAAGCGGCGCTTGCGGCTGCCTATTTTCTCCGCCAGTCCCAGCAAACCCGCCATGACGATCGACGCGATCGCGATGACCCGTGCTCCTTCCAGTGCGCCTTCAGGCACAAACCGCTTGATTAACAATCCCCCCAACAGGGCCGGTAAAGTTCCGATGGCAATGCCCACCAGAATTTTCCACTCTTCCTGCTGCCAGTTTTTCTCGCGGTACGCCTCCCAGGCTCCCCGCAGAATCAGCCCAATGTCTGTCCAGAAATACAGCACCACCGCCAAGACACTGCCGAACTGGATGGCATCGACGAAATACTTCTCGCCTAATAGGTTCCAGCCCAAAACTTTGGTGAAGACGAGCAGGTGAGCCGTGCTGCTGATGGGCAAAAACTCCGTGATTCCCTGCACTAGACCCAGGACGATCGCCTGCAAACTGCCCACTAGCACTCCCGGACTCTCGGAAGCAGTCGGTGCATTCGTCGCCGCCAGTAGGAACTGTTGCCCACAGAGGCTCTCCTGCCAACTCAAGCTTAGATTCCAGCCTAAGCTCGTTAGAGCGAGATCACTGCTCAACTCCATCAATCCCATGTCTCTACTCCACAATAACTGCCGTGAATTTGACTGCCGTGGATTTGAGTCCGGCATGATCACTTTATGCCCTGAACTCAACGATCGCAGAGGTTCCTTGCCCGCACTGTGCTCGCTGACCAGAGGTCAACTTCGATGAGTGTACCCCGCAGAGCTAAGTCACTACCGGACGATCAAGCAATTCTGATAAGATTAAGAAAACCGTATACCCCCCTGGGGGATAGGCAAGATTATGATATGTTACATAAAGTAAATAAAATGAAAGAATTTGCACTTTGATCTCCCTCACCCCACCCCCCACATCTGGCTATAGCTGCGAGCTACCCTTACAGCCCGCTGTAGCCCTGACGATCGCACCTGAAACTTCCCAGAGCCGAGAGAATCGAAAACGCTGGCTTGTTTTCGCCATCGCTGTCTTCCTCGTCGCAGTTCCAGTTTTTGTCCAAGCGCCCCTCGTCCGGCTTTTGCCCTGGTGCAGCCTAGCTCTCACACCTGTCCTTTTTCTTCTGGGACGGTACTGGCTCGATCGTCCGAAGACAGAACTCTGGGGTGACTTGATGATTGGCTTCACCTGGACTTGGCTGTCGGGGTCAATCTACTGGGGCTGGATGCGGTGGGAGCCGTTGATTCATCTGCCCGTCGAAGCGATCGGCTTGCCCTTTGCCCTTTGGGGAATTTCACGGAATTGGGGTAAAGTTGGAAACTTTTTCTACATTGGCTCTCTTTCCGGTACGGTCGTCACAGATGCGTATTTCTATTTAGTTGGTCTGATTCCCCACTGGCGCAGCTTAATGCAGATGGAAACAGAAGACGGGGTGCGTCCTATTTTTCAAAGCGCGATCGCCCAAATTGCGACTCCTCAAGGCCTCTGCTGGGCAGCCATTCTGTTTCTGGTGCTGCTGATGGTAGGGGTACTGCCGTTGCGCTCTCGCCAGTCTCACTGGTGGGCGTTTAGCGGCGCAGTTATGAGTACAATTCTGGTAGATGGTCTGTTCTGGCTAGCGGCCACTAACGCATGAGCTAGGCTGTATTCATCAAATCAGGGGAACGGGTGAGGGATTCAGGTTGCAACAGCAGTAAAGTGCTAGGGTGACTGGATTTAGAGAGCGCTTCAAGAGAGTTTTCTTCAAGGTTTTACAATTTACCGTGAAAGCTGTGCCAGAGTGCATCATAGAGAAAGGTTCCCTCTCGTAATTCTCCCCTTGTTGTGACTTTGCAACCCATCCCCCACTTGATGCTGCGGAGCGAGTCTGGTAGTCGGCGTTTGCCCTTAACTGGCAACAATTGCTGGACAGTTGGCCGTAGCGAAGATAATAATTTTGTTTTGCCCGATCGCTGGATCTCCCGTAACCATGCCATGTTGCAGTGCATGGATACTGGAGAGTTTTATTTGATCGATCTGGGCAGCCGCAACGGTTCGTTTGTCAATGGGCGGCGGGTCAGCATTCCAGTCACGCTGCGAAATGGGGATCACCTGACGTTTGGGCAAACAGAGCTAGATTTCTACTGCCCCACCCTAGAGCATTCCACCGATTCGCTCGCTGGTTTCGATTCTAAAGAATTCACCGCCACTGCCACCCTCCATGTCCGCCGCTTGATCTCGGTGCTGGTAGTGGATATTCGGAACTTCACGGTTCTGACTCGGCAACTCGACGAAAAAATTCTCTCGGAGATGATCGGAACTTGGTTCCGGCATGCGGGCGACATTATTCGAGAACACGGTAGCTGGGTGGACAAATACATCGGCGATGCGGTCATGGCGATCTGGATTCATGGCACCCAGGACATCAAAGAAGAGGATATGCTGCGGATCTTTCGTGCCCTCAGCGATCTTCACAAAATGACCAGCGATCTCTACAATCTCTACCCCTTGCCTTTTCCGCTGCGCGTTGGAGCAGGGATCAATACGGGCTATGCAATGGTGGGCAACACGGGCAGTGGCGATCGACCTGACTACACTGCCTTGGGGGACACGGTAAACGCAGCCTTTCGCCTCGAAACCTCCACCAAGCAGCTCGGCTTGGACGTAGCCATTGGCGAAACGACTTATAGGCACCTGTCAACTTTGGAGAATGCTGCACCGGAAACTTTTCAGCAGTACGCTGTGGATCTAAAGGGCTACGACGCTCCTACCCTCACCTACGCTTGCTCTTTTCCAGCACTGGACTTGTTCCTGCAAGCCGAAGCAAAGAGTTAGCAGAACGGGAATGTTGCCCCGTAGAATCTGACAGAGTATTGCAAACTGTAAAATTTTGCCTTCCTCCTGCTAGTCAGGTGTACCTCCGTGCGGGATGATACGTGGTAGGTGATAGTCTCTAATAGACGCTGTGTATAGGTTCCGCGCGATCGGACGGGAGAAATGGACTCATGAAACGAATTCTTCGCTTATTGGCAGTTTTAAGCTTAGTGATAGGCTGCATGGGCTGGTTGGGTGGGCCGCAAGCTGCCTTAGCTAGCAATTCTCAGTCTGTTGCGCCCAGATTGCTGGCGGTTGAAGGCCTCCGCAACGCAATGGAAGACAAAATGCAGACCGCGTTCGGCAAAAAGATCGACTTGAACAACACCAATGTCCGGGCATTCAGACAGTATCAGGGGATGTACCCGACTTTGGCAGGAATTGTTGTTAAGAACGCGCCCTACGAGCAGGTAGAAGATGTTCTCAACATTTCGGGGCTGACCGATCGACAGAAAGAGATTCTGCAAGCGAATCTGGACAAGTTCGCAGTGACGGACGTGGAAGAGGCACTGGTTGTGGGTGACGATCGCATCAACAATGGCATCTATCGCTAACCTAATCTTCTAGGCCAACTCTCTCTGGAGAATGTATGAAGATCGTGTCTGAGAAAGTGTTTGAGAAGTTCCGTCGTCTGTGACAAAGCGTGACTGGTTAGACATTCTCTTGGGTTGCGTTCTCTTAGGCTACGTTGACATTTCGGGTTGATGGGGTGCAGGGAGCAACGCCCCTGTTGAGGCTTCGCCCTCAAACTCCCTTATCCCCTTCATCTCATTCAAACATCTCAATTCAAAAGCCAACAGAACCTAGTTTCAAAGCTTAGTTCTAGAAAAATTGCTCTTTGGGACAACGCTGCTCCAAAGAGCAATTTTTGTTTCTG
>DATNQR010000453.1:0-8892 GCA_036703905.1 Thermosynechococcaceae cyanobacterium | reverse complement strand
AGCGCATCAACTTTCGCAGCGCATTAATCACAACGAGTTCCACAACGAGATTTTTCATCTGGCAGACTTCGGCTATGGTGTTGAATGATCTTTGCCAACCCGTTGAGCTATGACTCACTCCATCCCGAAGCCGCTCCCCGCAATCCCAGGACTGCTGGCTGGCTTCCTGTCGATCGCCCTCGTGAGTTGCGGCAGTCGAGCGACTCCACCCACAGCCCAAACTAGCCCCACCGTCTCGCCCTCGATCGCTTCTCCCTCTCCCAGCGCCTCACCGTCCTTAAAGCCGATCGATCCCAGTCCCACTGTCTCGCCCAGTCCCACTGTCTCGCCCAGTCCCCTAGCGCTGCCGAACGAGCGATCGGAAGAAGCTCGGGCCCAACTGGCGCTAATGTCGCTTACCTCAATTCAGCAGGCCAGGTTTGCAGAGAAGCGGGAATTTGCTCCGGCGATCGCTGACCTAGACAAGAAATGGAAGCCTCTGGAGCGATACGACATCGCCATGCAGCCCCAGGGGAAGGAGAAAGTCACCATTACGGCGAAGGCAAAAGATGCGGCGCTTAAGAGCTACACGGCTGTGGTGTACGGCTTCAGTGGCGATTCTGCCGTTGCGTCAACTGTCATCTGCGGCACTTTGCAGCCTTCCCAAACGCCGCCTGCTCTCACTGCTCCTGCTCCCGCCACTCCGACCGAGCAGGTGTTTTGCCCATCGGGAACCTATCGATCGGACGGCATAACTGAATCGCCCGCTCCGAAGAAGCCCTAGCGCGAGCCGAAACCTCAGCGGGAGCCAAATAAGCTTTTGGGTCACGGTGCATCAGTGTTTCCTGTTCAACCGCGTTTGACTCTTCAACTATCTGGACTAGGGCGACTCTCAGCGATCGCCCTTTGCCGCAATTGCAAAGACTTTCCGGTGATCCCGCAAAGCCTCTAGAGCGCCTGTGGTATCGTTCCTGCAACTTATATCCTCGTTTCAAGTTTGAAGGAGGCGATTTTGAGCTATTTCCAGGAAGTAAAGGCGCACTTTGTGGCCAGCCATCAGCATCCGATCAATCAAGCGCTGCATCACTTGACCAACATTCTTGCGATCGCGGCGGTTGTTCTGTTGTTCTATGACTGGCGACTGACTGCGCTCTGTGTTGTCCTGACTCAGGTTTTCGCGATCGGCGGTCACATTGTCTTCGAGAAAAACGAACCTGCTTTTGTGAAATATCGAAGCGGCATTATGATTCTCGCTTCGATGTCTTGGTCGTTTGAGCACTGGTTTGGGCTGCGGCCTTTGCTGTTTGGGCGATCAACCTCGGCAGAATCAGACCATTCGTGATGGCGTAACGCCCACTCTCCATCGTTCTCTGCAAAATTCCAACTCACTACAAGGAGTTTCAGTATGTACAACGGTTTGCCAGTGATTGATGTGGATGCTCACAAGCTAGAAAATCCCCTGGTGTTGCGGGATTACATCGAGCCGGAGTACCGCGATCGCATCGGTCTAGTAGTAGACAGTCTGGGCGACCAACGGGCCAAAGTGATTGATTTCAACCCTGGCACAGGCAAAAACGACTTCGTGCGAATGTTTCCGCAGCCCCAAGGGTTGGGCAAAGGCGGGTTCCGCAACCTGCACCCGGAAACTACCCTGGGCGCAATGTTCAACAAAGTTCGCGTTGAACACATGGATCGCGAAGGCATCGATGTGCAAGTGATCTTCGGAACGCTCAACCTGATGTTTTCCAGCATCCTGGACAAAGATCTGGCGATCGCCCTCTGTCGTGCCTACAACAGCTACATGGCGGACGACTGCCGGGGCTACGGTGGTCGCTTGAAGCCGATCGGTGTTCTGCCGTTGCAGGATGTCCAGGAAGCAGTAGCCGAAATGCAGCGCTGCGTCAATGAACTGGACATGATCAGCGTGGCGGTGGCTCCCAATATGCCGATTCCCCACCCCAAAGCGCCGAATGCTTTCCCAGAGATTCGCACGGGCAAATCCATCAGCCATCCCGACTTCCGCCCCATTCTGCAAGCGGCAGTAGATTTGGACGTGGCGATCGGCATTCATGGCGGTCCCGGCTCCTACATGGTCGGCGGCATCTCGGATCACATGGAAACTTTCGTGCTGGGGCACATTTTTGTGCAGCGCAACCAGCAGCAAATGGCCATGGCCCGCATGGTGTTTGATGGTGCCTTTGAGCAGTTCCCCACTCTGCGGGTCGGCTTCCTGGAGGGCGGCTGCGGCTGGGTTCCTGACCTCGCCCACGCCATGCACGAACATTGGGAAAAGCGCATCCGCGATTTCGATCCCAAGCATCCCTACCGCCCGTCGCTGATGGACTTCACCAAGCTAATGATTCAGGAGCGCGGCCTGCACAACAACACCAACATCATCAGTCAGGCTAAGAACCTGTTTGATCTGCTGTGGACGAAGGAGCATGATCCCGCCCAGATCGACGACTCCAGTCTGTACGAACACTACGACCTGCGGCATCGCGACCCAATGGACTATTTCGATCGGGGACAAATCTTTGTCTCCTTTGAGTCCGATGATCCTGGCCCAGCCTATTTGCCCGTAGCTATGGGTGAAACGGGCAAGCGCCTAGCCTGTTTCTCTGGAGACTACGGCCACTGGGATGGCGTGTTGAAGGATTGCGTCAAGGATGCCGCCACCGTAAGCGATTACGATCGCGACTACCTGGCACTTTTGCTCGGCGGTAATGGACTGGCGCTCTACGGCGATCGGCTCCGCAATTCGCTTCCGGCCCACTTGATGGCAGTTGCCGTCTAGTCAATTGACCAATGAGGGGAGGGCAATCAAGGGACGATCGCCCTCCCCTCATTAGCTACTCCCCTCCAATTGACAAAGTTCTATTGACAAAGTTCTTCTGTAGAATTGCGGGCTGATTCACTTACTTTGAGCAATCAGTTCATCCAGCAAATGGCTATACCAATTTAAATTGGTATGAGCTCAAATTCGTATGAGAACTGCTGTTTCCAGCGATCGCCTGAAAGCCGTTGCAATTGCTCCACTTTGTCTAGCTCCCTGCACTCTAGAATGGAGAAAGTGGGGTACGAGGTAACAATGAATACAGAGCGTGAGCGAATTCTAGCAGCGATCGACGTGGGCACGAACTCGATTCATATGGTCGTTGTCCGCATTCAGCCTGCCCTGCCCGCTTTCACCATTGTGGCGCGAGAGAAAACGATGGTGCGCCTAGGCGATTCCGATCCGCGCACGGGAAACCTGACCACCGCAGCGATCGATCGGGCCCTGATAACCTTGAAGCGCTGTCAGGAAATCTCCCGAAGCCTCAACGCCGAACAGACGATCGCTGTTGCTACCAGCGCTGTACGGGAAGCCCCCAACGGGCGCGAATTTTTGGAGCAAGTAGAAGCCGAACTGGGTTTGCGGATCAACCTGATTTCGGGAACCGAAGAGGCCAGGCGCATCTATTTGGGTGTGCTGTCCGGCATGGAGTTCAACGGTCAGCCCCACGTCATCATTGACATTGGCGGCGGCTCCACAGAGTTGATTTTGGGGGACGGCCACGAACCTCGCAGCCTCAGCAGCACCAAAGTAGGCGCGGTGCGACTGACGGCCGACCACATCACCACCGATCCCATCAGCCCGATCGAATTTGAAACCCTTCAGGCCTACATTCGCGGCATGATGACCCGTTCGGTCAAAGAACTGCGAACCTACCTGGAACCAGGCGAAGTCCTGCAACTGGTGGGTACTTCCGGCACGATCGAAACCTTGGCGACAATTCACGCCCGCGAAAAGCTGGGAGTTGTGCCCTCCCCCCTAAATGGCTACAGCTTCAGTCTGCGGGATTTGCAAGACCTGGTGAGCCGCCTGCGTCGGCTTGATCAAACCGGCCGTGAAAGTATCCCTGGCATCAACGATCGCCGAGCAGAAATTATTCTGGCAGGGGCGCTGATTCTGCAAGAAACCATGATCCTTCTGGGAGTAGACTCGATCGCCATCTGTGAACGATCGTTGCGAGAAGGCGTGATTGTCGATTGGATGCTGACCCACGGGTTGATCGAAGATCGCTTGCGCTACCAAAGCTCAGTCCGCCAGCGCAGCGTCCTCAAGAGCGCTCAGAAATATCAGGTGGATTTACACCACAGCGATCGCGTAGCAGATTTTGCCCTCAGCCTGTTTGATCAAACACAAGGCAGCCTGCACACCTGGGGCGATGAAGAACGGGAACTGCTCTGGGCAGCCGCCATATTGCACAACTGCGGCCACTTTGTCAGCCACTCTGCTCATCACAAACATTCCTACTACCTGGTGCGGAACGGTGATCTGCTGGGCTACACCGAAACCGAGATCGAAACGATCGCCAACCTAACCCGCTACCACCGCAAAAGTGGCCCTAAGAAAAAGCATGACACCTACCGCAATCTGACCAGTAAAAAACATCGCCGCGTGGTAGATCAGCTCAGTGCTTTCCTGCGGCTAGCGGTTGCCCTCGATCGTCGTCAAATTGGGGCAGTGAAATCGATCATCTGTCAACACCACCCGGAGCATTCGGAACTGCGCCTGCTGCTGAAGCCCGATCGACCTGAAGACGAGTGTGCATTGGAACTCTGGAGTCTAGGTCTGAAGAAAGCCAGCTTTGAAACGGAGTTTGGGCTAAAGCTGCTGCCTATATTGCTGCCCTAAAGCAGGCTACTCCTTAAGAACTCCTATCCCTCCTGAGTTGATTCGACAGGCAGGGAACGATCGATATGGCTGTAAACAGACCGCTTAAGACACTGGGTTTAAAGGGGATATGGGGCGTTGCATCCAACCCCTGCACCTTGCCCTAACCTATGAGGTTACGGCTATATTTCCGGGGGATGGAACACCAGAATTCTGAGCAAGGCGCTGCTTTGTGAGCTACTTCCTCAGGTAATCTCGCGGGATTGTCCTGATGGGTAAGTCGAAGGTTCGTATCAAGGAATAGAAACTTTGACACACGGACACCGCTTATGCGCTTTCAAATTTGTGCAGTGCTTTTGGGTTCGCTGGCTAGCTTAGTAGCCCTAAATTCTCTAACTCTAATTGCCCCCACCCACAGCGCAGCCTCAGCTTACCAGACTTCAGAGGTAAGTACTGGGTTTTTCCATCGCGGCAGTGGTCGGTAGAGTTTGCCGGAAACTCGAAGAAAACTTGCTGTATTAACAGCCTCACCCTGACAATGAAGTTTACCGCCTTCCTAGAAAAAACTCAAAGAACCTACCGAGACGTTCGCCAATTCTCAGATCCTAGGCGATAAATAGAGAAGTGTTCTAAATAAAAGGTGAACGTTCACGGTAGGGTGATCTCAAACGAGTCGCTTTCGATCGCTAACCTCTGTTCGCTGTTCTCTCAGCTCGCATCCACCGTGCCCTTGCCAGTTTCCAAAGGTAGTTTTGCTGACATGACCAATGACCTCGATCTGATCAAACGTCTCAGCCCCAGCGCGATGGATCAGATCATGCTGTATCTTGCCTTTAGCGCCATGCGAACCAGTGGGCATCGTCATGGCGCTTTTTTAGATGCGGCGGCGACGGCGGCCAAGTGCGCCATCTACATGACTTACCTAGAGCAGGATCAGAATCTGCGGATGACTGGGCATCTGCACCACATTGAACCAAAGCGGGTGAAGACGATCGTGGAGGAAGTGCGGCTTGCCCTCACCGAGGGCAAGCTGCTGAAAATGCTGGGTTCCCAGGAGCCACGCTACCTGATCCAACTGCCCTATGTCTGGCTGGAGCAGTATCCCTGGCAACCAGGACGATCGCGGGTTCCCGGAACCAACCTCACCTCCGAAGAGAAGCGCCAGATTGAGCAAAAACTGCCCCAGGAAAATCTCCCGGATGCTCAACTAATCACCTCTTTTCAGTTTCTCGACTTGATTGAATTTCTCCATGCTCGATCGCAGGAAGACCTACCGGACGATCGGCAAGTGCCCCTGAGCGAAGCCCTGGCAGAACACATTAAGCGCCGCCTACTCTATTCCGAAACCGTCACTCGGATTGATTCGCCGTGGGGAATGCCCTTCTACGCCCTGACCAGAGCTTCCTACTCTCCCAGCGATGAGGAAGAACGCACCTATTTAATGGTGGAAGACACTGCTCGCTATTTTCGCTTGATGAATGCTTGGGCAGAGCGTCAGCCTAAAGTAATGCGGGTGCTAGAGGAGTTGGATATTCCCGCCAATCGCCTGGATCAAGCCCTGGATGAACTGGACGAGATTATCCGCGCTTGGGCCGATCGCTACCATCAGGCAGGCGGCGAACCCACTGTTTTGCAAATGGTGATTGGCCAAAAAGAAGAGTGATGCAATGGTTAACTTTAGGTTCTGTTGACCTTTAAACCAAGGTGAGGCCATAAAGGAGTTTGAGGGTGAAGTCCTCAACAGGGGCAGCGCCCCCGCACCTCCACGTCAACCCGAAATATCAGCCCAAAATATCAGCCCAGAATATCAACACAACTGAATTGCACTGACGGTTTAGTAGCCCCTAATACATATCGTCCCTCGCTTGATTGATAACCTGCCTGTATTCAGAAAGAACTGTCAAGTGGTTTAGCAGCCAAGCAGTTTTTGATGTTTGAGCGATCGAAGAAATTAATTAGCCTCTAGGGTTCCGATTTGAGTACTTGGCTATGGACAAGATTCAAGTGCTGGTTCGAGAGAGGCAAGCCGGTTTTCCAGGGGTCTGTTGAGAGAAGTGTGGCCAGCTACACGGCGGGAAAAAAGCCCGGGAGGAGCACAGCAGTCAAGTTGACTTGCTTGTTCTTTTCGGGCTTTTTTCGTTCTAACTCTTCAGAAAAATGGTTTATTTTGCTTGTCGATCGACTCTCGATTGTTCATTGTTCACTCACATATCTGTTCACTCACGTATTTGTCCACTCATATAGCTGTAGATAGACAACTTAGGACACTGGATTTAAAGGGTGTGTGAGCATTTCCCTAGCGAGGAGTTCCACCTCTGAACCCCGTCCTAACTCTATGAGGCTATGGCTATAACTATCTTCAGGGTCATCCCAAGGCAGCATGGCAGCAACTCTTGTTTCTCAATTGTCTATCTTGTTAGCTACCCATCTATTACCCCCTTACTTTTCTCGCAACGATAAGTTATGAAGCGTCGATCGACTTTTGCCTACGGGATTCTCTTCAGCCTGGTTTTGCTTGTTGTGGTGAGTTGCTCTAATCCCGCAGCTAACCTCAAACCTCAGACAGACAATCCTGCTGCCCCTGCGAATGCAGCTTCCGCCCGCCTAGGTTTCAGTGCTTGGCCGGGCTGGTTTCCCTGGCAGGTTGCTCAAGATCAGGGAATCTTTAAAGCAAACAATCTCTCGGTTGATTTGAAGTGGTTTGATGGCTACTTAGAATCCATTAGCACCCTGACCGCCGGACAAATTGATGCCAACAGTCAAACCCTAGGAGACACAGTAAGCTCCATGTCTGGTGGAGCGGATCAGGTCATAGTTTTGGTGAACGATAATTCAACCGGCAACGACAAGGTGATTGCCCGCGATGGCATCAATTCAATCACAGATTTGAAAGGGAAAAAGGTGGCGGCTGAGGAAGGAACCGTTGATCACTTTCTGCTCCTTCAGGGCATGGAAAAAGCAGGCATGACCCCAAAAGACATTCAGTTTGTGCCTCTGGAAACTGGCAAAGCTGCCGCCGCTTTTGTGGGAGGACAGGTGGATGCAGTAGCGGTTTTTGCTCCTTTCACTACTCAAGCTCTAAAGCGATCGGGCAGCAAAGAACTCTTCAGTTCTAAAGATTTTCCTGGCGCAATTTCTGATCATTTGGTGTTTACTCGCAAGTTTGTCAACGAAAAACCAGATCAGGTGCAAGCTTTTGTCGATTCATGGTTTGCCAGCCTGGAATACATTAAAACGAACCAAGCCAAAGCCTACGAGATCATGGCCAAGCGGGCAGGAGTAACAGTTGACGAGTATAAACAGTACGCTGACGGGACTAAAATCTTCACGATCGAGGAAAACCTGAAAGCTTTTCAGTCTGGAAGCGATATGACTTCCCTTCCTTTTGCAGCAGAACAATCTGTGAAGTTCCTTTCGGCTGTGGGGTTGGCTAAAACTAAGCCCGACATTAGCAAAATGTTCGACGATCGCTTCATCAAGGCCTACGCTGCTAAAGCCAAAAAGTCCTAATTTATCCCTGAGTTAAATCTATGAGCGACAGCACTACGCCACGATCGATCCACGACTTTATCAAGCCGAAAACCCTGGCGCCTACAGTATTTTGGCGCTTGGCGGAGGAGATTCCCCGGCCCCTGAATACTGCGCTCATGGTTGCGTCGATCGCGGCCCCGGTGGTGCTGTGGTGGTTGGTCACTGCGATCGGCACAGTCGATCCTAAGTTTCTACCTTCTCCCGCTAAGGTTATGGAAGCATTCGGGCGGCTGTGGAGTTCGGGAGAGTTGCTTCAAGACACAGTGGCAAGCCTCTGGCGGGTAGGAGTTGGGTTCTTGCTGGCAGCACTGTGTTCGATTCCGGTTGGGGTTTTGATGGGTAGCTTTCTCAGCATTCGTGCTTTGACCGAACCTTTGTTCGGATTGATTCGCTATATGCCTGCGCCTGCTTTCATTCCACTGCTGATCCTCTACCTAGGCATTGGCGAAGAACCCAAAATTACTCTGATTTTCGTTGGAGTATTTTTCTTCAACTCTCTGATGGTAATGGACACAGTTAAGTTTGTGCCAAAGGAGTTGATTGAAGCAACTTATATGCTGGGAGGAAATCGATTTGAGGCACTGTCGCAGGTGATTCTCCCCTATGTCTTGCCTGGAATTCTGGATGCTTGCCGAATTAACCTGGCAGCGGCCTGGCAGTTGGTGATTGTCTCAGAGTTGATTGCTGCAACGGAAGGGTTAGGTCGTCGAATTAGTGTGGCAGGG
>DATNQR010000452.1:0-3612 GCA_036703905.1 Thermosynechococcaceae cyanobacterium | reverse complement strand
CCGTCAGCAGGCCAATCTGTTAGTCGAGCGGGCGATCGCTCTCCTCGATAGTGAGGAACCCGATGAGGTGGCAGCGGGATTGGCCGTCTTAGTCGGACGGCGCATTAGTGAAATTCTCCTGTCTCAGTTCAAACCGAAGACGGCTTACAGTTTGTTGTTCTCCGAAGCGGTAAAGCGGCGGGGGGAAGTGGGGCTGGAGTTTGAAATCCCGACGTTGGCTCTGACAGAGCAAGTGTTAAGGGCGATCGCTCATCTTAAACAGGTTTGGAGTATTGAGGAACTCAGGGCACTCAATCTACCAGATAATCATCTCAAACGGCGCATTAATGCCAGGTATTCGGGGGTGCCTCAGGCTTGTCGTCAGCATTTCGCGGACTTGGTGCCGGGACGGGAGGCGGAGAACGATGATGGGGAACGGCTCTACACTCATTTGTTTCGGGCCGTGTATGCCGAGATTGCCACCTACTACTACAAACCCCAGTGGGTGCCAGACCATCGCTTTAAAGCGGAAATTCAGGGGCACTTCAAGTTGACGACGGATGGCCAGAAACTTCCCAACTACTCGGCTCGGCAAAACTATGATGACTACCTGATTCGCGATCGCTCTCCAGGTGAGCCGGGGGTCAAACTAGGGCTGCCAGGGGTAGAAATCTTAGAGGTGTTTCAGAAGGAAGCAGCAATGGTGGAGGATAAGGACTCAGGCTCAATCGTGACGATTGAGTCTCCAGCGGCCTGCCTGAGGCTGGAGCAAGGCACGATCAATGCTCTCCTCTATCGAGCGGTCGATCGCCTCTTGTTCTCCAAGCAGTGGGCGGAGGCAGCAACAGGATTACTGCTGGTGACGGGGCGAACCATCGATGCCCTGCTGTCGGCAATTCCCTCGCCAAAAACTGGGTTCTCCATTCTGGTTGAGGGGATCGAAGTCCCCACTCTCACCACTGCTAATCAGGTGATCTCGGCGTGGCATCAGTTTCGTCAACTTGCACCTCTACCCCTGCCAGAAATTGACGGAGCGGTTCAAGCGGTGGGCGATCGCTCTTTTCAGGACTTGCTACCCATTCATGGAGTTGAGCCTTTGAGAGCCCTCTACAGTTGCCTGGCTCTTCACTGGTTTTGCCCGCCATCGATTGAGTCAGACGCTTTCTTGAGCGCGATCGCCGCCCCTGCCCCCATGCCTTTCCAGACCGCCAATCCCAACCGAGGGGTGAAGCTCGCTCAGCACCATGTTGAAGGACTCGAATCGTTTCAATCTCAAACTCAATCTGCCACTGAAGAGGAGGTCGCTGCTATGCCTGATACCCCAACTGCAACATTCGCAGTGGCAGAGACTCCCGCTGAGCTTGCGCCCAACAAACTGCGCCCACGTCGCAAGTCTGTGTCGGTGGATGCTGATTTGCTGCGTTCGGTTGCGGCCAACTTTGGCCTTGAGATTCGCGGCAAGGGTGGCACGGTGGGGCTCAGCTATGAGACCGCACTCGCAGAATTACTATCTCTGTTGGCAGAACCTGACGAGGAGCGATCCCGTGCAGAGGTGCCGAGCGACGAACCAATCCCTGCTACTGCACCCACACCTACACCCCCGAGTGATCCTAATCTCGCGATCGCTCTCGCCGACCAAGCCCGAACTTTGGCTTGGCTCACCACTCGATTGCAAGCGCTGGAACAGGAAGTTGGCACTCTCCGACAAGAGCGCGATGCCGCGATCGCGAAAGTGAACCAGGGTAATTCATCCCCCAAATTGGAACGACTCCAACAGGAGAATCAGCGCCTCCAACAAGAACGCGACTTGGCTACCAACAAACTCGAAGCTTTTCGCAATCTCCTCATCGGCGATCGCTCAGGTCAAGCTAATCAACAGGCGATCGCTCTCTCCCCTACAACTCCTTCTCAACCAGCCACTCAGAGCCCTCCTGCTCCGGTTACAAGGCTGGAAACTCCATCTGAGGCGCTTCCTTCCAAGCCCCCTCGCAAACGCCTCTCAGAAGACCAAGCAATCCAAAATATTCGCCGCGCGGTTCAGGCCATTATGGACTTCAACAACCACGGCGATCGGACATTAAATGAAAAGTGGTACATCTCCTTCCCGATCGTCCAAACTCTACTAAGGGCCAAGGGGCTGTCCGCCAATCAAAATAGTGTCAGTACCGTCTTTGAAGAAATGAGGGAGGAGTTGGAGCAACACCATGACCAACATCACCTCGGATCAAGGCATAACCGCAGACATCCTGATATTTCTAAGATTGCTCAGCTCGTTTCTCTGGACTCGTGATGGGCTGTAAGGGCAACAAGGGGCAAGGGGACGGAAATGGGAAAGGGGCGATCGCGCTTCGAGGGCGTAGCCCTGATCGCTCTGAACCGAACGGGTCAATCTTGTATTTCACTCAGATTCAGTCACTCCCAAAAAAGCAATTCGATTGCGTTTCTCATCAGTTTTATCCGAATAGAGCCAGGTCCAGAAAGACCAAAATTATCGATTCAGGAAGGCAATATTTGGATTTATATTTGGCTTAGATTTGAAAGTTAAAGGGTGTTATACATTCACCATTTAGCAGCTTCATCTAATAGTCTTAATGAGTATCAATCGTTTTCTAAGATACAAAATTCATTCTAAGAAGATATATCAGATGGTGGAACGACTAGACACAGCCACCCGTGAATTACAATGCTTCGGATAGAGCAAAGCCTAGCACTCAAACCATTAATATTAAATTCATAAACAACCTTTAATAACAAACTCCCTTAAACTCCTATGAAATCTGAATTTCCCATTCCCTATCAAACGGGTGCTAAACCACCCCAAGCTCCTGACGCTAAAGTCAACTCCATTTCACTACTTCCACCCAATGCTCAAGGGCCTGATAAAGAAAAGAAATAAGGCAATTAGTCAAAACTTAGCTTAAAACCTCCTTTTCAGTTGTCCTGTCAGGAGGTTTTCTTTTGATATTTATTCTGGCACTCGTTGATGGGCGCTTGCAGCTAGGGCAGAGCGGCGATCGCATCATTGCTAAACCAAAGCAGCATCAATGGCGCGATCGCTAAACCAGAACACTACAAATGACGCGATCGCTTGCAAGGGCTTAGCCCTGATCGCCAAAAGCCTCCCTTTCGCGATGGAAAAGGAGGCTTGAAGTAGCATTTATAACGTTAAAAAATCAGGAATTGAAATGAGTTTTGATGCGAGCTCAGGAGGCAAAACTGCCCACCCTGAAGATTGCATAGCAACTGTTTTTCTGTCGTTCACCATTGTTGTGAGGTCAAGCCCTCGGTCTGTTAGTATTGCTCGACTTCATCCATTACTGGACTTCCATCTACAACCTATTAACGCGTGTTCTGCGCGTGACCTTACTGGCTTTTAGCCATGAGAGCACTCATCTTGAGGTGGGCTTCCCACTTAGATGCTTTCAGCGGTTATCCACTCCGCACTTGGCTACCCAGCGTTTACCGTTGGCACGATAACTGGTACACCAGCGGTGCGTCCTTCCCGGTCCTCTCGTACTAAGGAAGGTTCCTCTCAATACTCTTACGCCTGCACCGGATATGGACCGAACTGTCTCACGACGTTCTGAACCCAGCTCACGTACCGCTTTAATGGGCGAACAGCCCAACCCTTGG
>DATNQR010000451.1:0-5797 GCA_036703905.1 Thermosynechococcaceae cyanobacterium | reverse complement strand
CGTGGAGCGCGATCGCTACCCCTGCGATTTTGCTCAACATGAAAGTTCTGCAAGTGATTTTGACGGATGGGTGAAAACTCCTCCTTAGCCCAACTACTGGTTTTTGCCCTCAGCCATCGCTACCAGTAGACCCAAGACTGTATCGACTGGCGGTAGCGCGTACTCCGTCAGATCGATCGTCAGATTTTGTCCCTGCAACATCAAGAACTGCCACAGCGTTCCACTCGACACTGCACCATGAATTGCGGGGAGTGGGCGATCACGCTGCTGATTGAACTGCTGTGCCGCCACCATCTCAGCCGCGCACTGACCTAAACCCAAACTTAAGTCTCCTTTCTTCGCTTCCACAACCACTGTTGCTGGGGCAGTGATCACAGTCTGCTGTGTTGCTCTACTAATCAAAAAGTCGCAGTAGCCGTTGAGTCCCTGGCTCACATCCACATTGAACTCGCGTCCAGAGAAGACACTGACCTGCCGATCGAGTTGTTCCCGCACCTCTAGAAGCAACTGGAGAATGAGCGCTTCTGAGCGAGCTTTTTCTGTTCCGACAGCAATCGCCCACGCGAGTGCTCGGTCTAGAACCGCTTCAAGGAAAGGGCTTGCCTCGATGGGAGTATAGCTGATAAGCGGATAGGCAACTTCGCTCACAGTTAGTCCAAACTGCTGAACAGAAGATTCAAGCGTAGTGAATTGACTGTAGGGCATGAGTTTTCCTCAGAATGGAGTTTTAGGCGTGTATGAGCCAATTGCTCCAGAGGGTAAGGCTACCCCCATTAGTTAAATTGCGTCTGGATCTTCGCCCAATGCCCTCAAACGGGCTGCCAAGCGTTCAGAGTGAGCGATCGCCTCTTCCGTATCTGTCAGCACCCAATTCCCTGCTGCGTCATACCAGCGCAGCCATTGGCGCGTTACCCCAGCAAATTCTCCCTGCCACAGTCCCAGCCCTAACTGCAAAGCCGGAATCCAGAGTTGAGGACGCTCAGGCTCAAGCTCGACTTCCTGGTAGCGATCGCCCATCAAAGTGAACACCCGGAGTCGATCAGTGTAGCGGCTGAACGTTACATAGTAAGGAACTCGTAAAAGACGCTCGTAGACCTCCCACTTGCGCGGTGGCTTTCCCGCCTGACTTGCCTCCGTCTCCCCCGGTGCTTCCGGTAGAGCAGGTTGAATTAGATCCTCGGATCGCACTTTGTCGCCTAAATCTTCTGCTTCAGTCCCAGGTGATAGAAGTTCAACCACGACTAAGGGAGCAATGCCCTCCTGCCAAATCACATAACTCAGGCGCAGATCTGTCTCGTCGTAGAGCCGTGGAACCCCAATTGCAAGAAACCAATCTGGGCGTTTGTACCAGCGAACGTGCCGCACATCGTAGTAGAGATTTAAGTCTGTGCCCGCAAACATCTGCTGGGGTGAAATTTGGGGAGAGCGACAAGTGCGGCTCAGTAATTGAGGTTGAAGGGCATGAAATTCGTCAGGCAATCCAGGCTCCTCTGGGTTCTCGCTGGGTAAATCGTACATTGTTGGCAGCGTCTCTCTCGGAGAACGCGGCGGTTCCGTTTGCCCAACAGGACGCTCCAGCTGAAACATAGCTTCTACCTACGAACCGTCTTCATCATATCGCTGTGTTAGGCACGAAGCGTAGAGCTAGACAGCCGATGTGCCAGTAGCGTGTACCGATCCTGGTCTTTGATCTGCCGTACTGCAAGTGCGATCGCTTTCTGCGGGCCCAGGACGATCGCTAACTTCTTCGCACGAGTCAATCCTGTGTAGATCAAGTTGCGCGACAGCATCAAGTAGTGCTGCATATAGATGGGCAGAATCACCACCGGATACTCACTGCCCTGGCTCTTATGGATCGTCACTGCCCAGGCAAGGGCAATCTCGTTGAGGTCAGCGTAGTCGTAGGTGACAACGCGATCACCAAACTGCACCTGCACCTCCTGTTCCTCCAAGTCCATGCCGACAATCGTGCCCTGGTCGCCGTTGAACACCTCGCGGGTATAGTCGTTGACCTTCTGAATCACCCGATCGCCCACCCGCAAAATCGTTCCCCCTCGCACCAATTCTGGCTTGTTCGCCGCCGGAGGATTCATCAACTCCTGCAACACGGTGTTGAGATTGCGGGTTCCCACTGTACCTCGCGTCATCGGGCAAAGCACCTGGAGATCCCGGCGTGGGTCAAAACCCTGCTGAGGGAGCAGATCAGTCACTAGATCCCGCACCGACTGAGGCGCGTGTTCCGGTTCTGCCGTGCCGAGCCAGAGGCAATCCGATTGCGGTGTGTTAGAAACCGTCTCTAACTGCGGCATCTGCCCCTGGTTGATCCGGTGAGCGTTACGAACAATCTGACTCGCCTGCGCCTGTCGAAACACCTGAGTTAAGCGAACCACCGGAATTGCTCCTGACGCAATTAAATCCCGCAGCACATTCCCCGGCCCCACACTGGGCAACTGATCGATGTCTCCGACCAGCAGCAGTTGAGCGTCGGGTGCGATCGCTTTAACCAGGGAGTTCGCCAGAAACAGATCTAGCATTGAGGACTCATCCACCACGATCGCGCTTGCCGGGATGGGGTTGTCTACATCCCGCTTGAACTTCATCGTCTTAGGGTCAAACTCCAGCAAGCGGTGAATCGTCTTCGCCTCCTGCCGCGCTACCTCTCCCAACCGTTGTGCCGCTCGTCCTGTAGGGGAAGCCAGCGCCAGGTCTTTGCCCATCGCCTTCCACAAAGCGACGATCGTTCTTGTCGTTGTTGTCTTGCCTGTGCCGGGGCCACCTGTGAGGATGACCACACGTTGACTTGCTGCCATCTCCACGGCGTGACGCTGTTGCTCGGACAGAGGCGTACCTGTCTTCTCCACAAAGCGATCAATCCAGCGCTGCACCCGTAGGAGATCCACGCTGAAGGGCTGCTGAAGCAGATGCTTCAACCGTTCTGCCAACTTCTGCTCTGAGTTGTAGAACGCAGGAGCATAGTAGACAATTTCGCCCAGACCCGCGACGGGTTCTGGAGTCGGGATCAGTTCGGCATCATTCACCATCTGATGAATCAGAAACATCACCTGCTCTGGGTTCGGTTGATGGTCGGCTAAAGCGAGTCGCGCTACAACACGATCGATCAGCACTGACTGAGGCAAAAAGCAGTGCCCTTCTTCCGCCGCTTCCCCCAGAACGTGCAGGGTTCCACTGCGGTAGCGAAACTCAGAACTCGGAGCAATACCGAGACTACGAGCGATCGCGTCGGCGGTGACGAAGCCAATGCCATAGACATCGGTGGACAACTGGTAGGGGTTGGTCGTGACGACGGTGATGGAGTGGTCGCCGTACTGCTTGTAGATCTTGACGGCATAGGTCGTGGAAACGCCATGCCCCTGAAGAAACAGCATCACTTCCTTAATCGCCTTCTGAGTTGCCCAGGCGGACTGAATCAGCTTCACCCGTTTGTTGGCAATGCCAGGGACTTCAATCAGGCGAGCGATCTGATTTTCAATGATGTCCAGGGTTTCCAGCCCGAAGTGCGCCACGATGCGTTTAGCTGTCACCCGTCCTACACCCTTGATCAGCCCACTCCCCAGGTATTTCTCGATCCCAGTGAGGGTGGCGGGTTTGGTTTCCCGGTACTGTGTGACTTGGAACTGAGCGCCGAACTTGGGGTGATCCCGCCAGAAGCCCTGAAGCTGGAGGGTCTGCCCTGCCTGGATATTGGCAAAGTTGCCGACGATCGTCAGCAGGTCGCGTTCACGGGGCACTTGCAGACGGGCGATCGTGTAGCCGGATTCTTCTGAATGGTAGGTCAAGCGCTCCACCACGCCGACCAATGTTTCCTCTGCAGGTGCGCCACTTTTGGGCGCACTCGTCTGAACTGGTGCTGAGGCAGGGGTGGAAATGACCCGTTTAGGTTGAGGTGCTGGCACAACAATATTCCTTCATAATTTCCACTCTAGCGAGAACTTAGAATCGTCTGGTTGCCGCTTGTCTGTTTTTTACCGTCTGCACTGATCGTCTGGGGTTCTCCTATGACGATCGCCAGTTTCGTCCGAACGACAGGCTTGCCGTCGATCAACAGCATTCCAGCCTTCAACACCACGGAGGCTTGTCCCCCAAAGGTCTGACGATCAACCTGTACCAGAAACTTCGGCTTGGGCCGTTGTGCGGCTTCTGGTTTCTTCTCAGCAGGAACCGTAGCAGCCGAGGTAGGAACGGAGTCTTGCTTTTTCTGCTTGAACTTTGCCCCAGAGACGGCAGGAGCGTTAGGGACAGCAACAGGAGATTTTGGCTCTGGATTGACCGCGTTCGCTTGCGTTCCGTGGGGAATCGTGCTGGGTTCTGGTTGAGGGGCTGCAATAGGCTCCGGCTCGACGGACACGCTCACCGGGAAAGCAGCTTGCTTCTTCTTGCTGGGCTTAGCTGCCGGAACAGCAGACGCTTCAAATGGTTTGGCATTAGTGGCTGACTCTTGCTTGGTTTCCGCAGATACTGGCTGCGGCTCCACAGGTTCAGCAGGTGGAACCATCAGGAGGGCAACCTGCTTTGGTTTGAGGGAAACCTCGCTCAGGATAGGCACGGTGGCTTCCGGCTTGATTTCTAGTGAGAGAGGACGGGTGGGGGACTCCCCTAGAGCGGCATCCGACTTAACCTCTTTTTTCTGACTAGCGCGGATGGGCGGTGCAGGGGGAGGCGAAGGCTTAAGGACTTGCGCGATCGCTTTTCTCACTTGCCATTCAGAGTGAATGTAAATGGCTTCAACTGTATCTGCAATGAATTCACCCCCCTCTCGGTGAGCAATCACGCGATACGTCCAGCCCAACCTCGCTTTCTGCGGCAGTTGCCCTTTGACTTTCAGATCCGAGTAGTTCGTCAATTGGGACGGTGGAACCTTGCCCAGATTACGGTAGACCCGCAGACAAAACTCATCCTCCGACTTGGCAATGACTACTCCCTGCACTTTCAGTTGCTCTGGTTCTAGAGAGTGGCGGTCTGAACGAATTCCGATGCCCGTCAGCGCGAGACTATCCTTCCGTAGATATGGATAAGCAACCCAGACGATTCCTTGGGCTGGGAAAGGCTGCTCTAGTTCGATCTCGCCATACTTCTGAATCAGCTTCTCCCACAGATTGGTTCTTCCGAAAGAGAAGGAAAACTGGATGCCATCGGGCGTTGTCAGTAGCCCGCTCCGTAAATCGCTTGCCTGAGCCGTGAACCTGCCTTCGATGCAAACGAGCGCTTGAAAAACTTCGGGGCTGGGGAGCGGCCGTCCCGCATTTTTAGAATCAGACGATTTGTCTTGCGGTGCTAGGTCAGGGATCGTCATTTCGGGCGGTGGGAGTTCCTTACTCTGCATCAGGTCAAGATCCTAAACGACATTTTCAGTATGCCTGAACTAACAGCACCTGTGAATTCAGGTACATCAGCATGAATCCGAGACGCCTTACCCCTCTAGCTCTCTGCTTCCTCTCCAAGTAGATCTTCAATCTGACCCATCAGCTTTTGTAACTTCTTCTGGCGTATAGGGTCTTTCCAGACAGACGACTTGTTCAACCGCTTGACAGTGCCCGTGAATTGCTGTTTCAAGGACAGTTCAGCTTGATTTCGGTCGGATAGTTCAGCGATCCTTTTCTTAATCTCACTTAGAGAAAGGCTATGATCAATTGCTGCTTGAAGAATGACTTCCCGTTGTTCGTTGTCCTTGACCTGAGAGATTGCTCTTGCTTTGCTACTGTCTAGACCCGTGGCTCGAATCACCTGTTTGAGATCATCTTGCAACTTGAGTAACGGAAAGATATTGCTGGCAACCGAC
>DATNQR010000450.1:0-2982 GCA_036703905.1 Thermosynechococcaceae cyanobacterium | reverse complement strand
ACACTTTTCAGCCAGTTGAAATCTGAAGGTTCTCGCTTCAAAGCTGCCTACACCTTTCCCAAAGCCAACCAGGAATTTTGGATTCGCTACTGGCTGGCGGCGGGGGGAATTGACCCCGATGTAGAAGTGGAACTGCTGACGGTTCCAGCCTCCCAAACCGTGGCGGACATGAAGCGAGGCGTGATGGATGCCTTTAGCACGGGCGACCCCTGGCCCTACCGGATTGTCACTGACAAGATTGGCTTTATCCCAGCGCTGACGGCGGAAATTTGGAAAGCGCACCCGGAAGAGTATCTGGCCCTGCGGCAGGATTGGGTAGACAAAAACCCAAAGGCGACGAAGGCAATCCTGAAGGCGGTGATGGAAGCGCAGCAGTGGTGCGACGATTTCAACAACCGTAAGGAGTTGGCAAGTATTCTGGCGCAGCGCGAATACTTCGGTGTGAAAGAAGAGATTCTGCTCGATCCGCTCTTTGGTAAATATGACCTGGGCGAACGCAAAGTTGATGACAAATCAATGGCGGTTCTCTACTGGAAAGACAGTAAAGGTAGCGTTTCCTATCCCTACAAGAGCCACGATCTGTGGTTCCTGACCGAGAGTGTACGCTGGGGCTTTTTGCCGAAAGAAACCCTCACCACTGCCAAAGCGACGATCGACAAAATGAATCGGGGAGACCTTTGGCAGGAAGCTGCCAAAGAAATGGGGGTAGCGGCGGCAGATATTCCCACTAGTTCTTCTCGCGGTGTTGAGGAGTTTTTCGATGGCATTAAGTTCGATCCAGAGAATCCCCAGGGATACCTAGACAGTTTGAAGCTCAAGAAGATTGTGTAAGTTCTTAACTTTTCCACCTGTAAACTTATTAGGACAAATCCATGACCCTGGCTCAGAAGCGCTCCAAGACTAGTACTTCAGATAATTCCTGGATCGCTCGTTGGAAACTGAAGGAAAAGCTGGACGATCTAGTTCCGCCGATCGTAGCGATCGTCATTTCTCTCATCCTCTGGCAACTGCTCACTTCCATCCCCGGTGCGACCTTGCCGGGCCCAATCAAAGTGGTTCAAGACACCTGGATCTTGATTGGCTGGCCGTTCTACGATCGCGGCGGCACAGACAAAGGTTTGTTCTGGCAGGTGTTGGCTAGTCTGCAACGGGTGGCAATCGGCTACACCCTTGCGGCGATCGTTGGGATTGCTCTGGGCATCCTGGTGGGGATGAACAAAACCATGTCCAAAGCGCTCGATCCCATCTTCCAATTCCTGCGAACCGTTCCGCCTCTGGCATGGGTTCCGATCGCCTTGGCAGCCCTGCAACAGAACCAACCCGCCGCCTTGTTCGTGATTTTCATTACGGCAATCTGGCCGATTCTGATTAATACTGCCGTCGGCGTGAAGCAAATTCCCCAGGATTACAACAACGTCGCCAAAGTGCTGAAGCTGTCTCAGAAAAAGTACTTTTTCAAGATTCTGTTTCCTGCCGCGTTGCCCTACATTTTCACAGGTTTGAGAATTGCGATCGGGCTGTCCTGGTTAGCAATCATCGCGGCTGAAATTGTCATGTCCGGTATCGTCGGCATCGGTTTCTTCATCTGGAATGCTTACCAAAATGGCCAGGTCAGCGAAATCATTTTGGCCCTGTTCTACATCGGTTCAGTTGGTCTAATTCTGGATAAAGCAATGGGATGGTTGCAAGACAAGATTCTGCCAGGAGAGCAACGCTAATAAAGCTGGGAAACGTGGGGATTGGGTGAGGGAAGCTTTGAGTTCAAATGTCATCGAACAGCAGTGATTTAATCTTGAACTTTACTTCCCACTCCACCTCCATACCCTATCTCCTAACCCCTCTACCATCCCACCACTTCACTTCTCTATCCCCCACTAAGAAACTATGTCCTTTGTTACTGTAGAAAACATCGATAAAGTTTTCCCTCTGGCGAATGGCGATCGCTACATTGCCTTGAAGGGAATTGATTTGGAAATCAAAAAAGGTGAGTTCATTTCACTGATTGGGCACTCCGGCTGCGGCAAATCGACTCTGCTCAACATGATCGCCGGATTGGATCTGCCCACCGAGGGCGTGGTGATGCTAGACAGCGAAAAAGTCAGCCATCCGGGCCCCGATCGCATGGTGGTGTTTCAGAACTACTCGCTGCTGCCCTGGCTGACCGTGCGGGAAAACATTGCCCTAGCTGTGGATGAAGTGTTGGCCCATCTCTCAGATCAAGAACGCAAAGAGACGATCGAGCATCACATTAAACTGGTGGGACTAGCTCACGCTGCCGACAAACCGCCAGGTCAGCTATCCGGAGGTATGAAACAACGGGTGGCGATCGCCCGTGCCCTAGCCATCAAACCCAAGCTGCTGCTGCTGGATGAGCCGTTTGGGGCGCTGGATGCCCTGACGCGCGGCAACCTGCAAGAAAAGCTGATGGAGATCTGCGAAGCCAACCAGGTGACGGCAGTGATGGTAACGCACGATGTGGATGAGGCGCTGCTGTTGAGCGATCGCGTCGTCATGCTAACCAATGGGCCGGAGTCCAAAATCGGGCAAATCTTAACAGTGGACATTCCCCGCCCCCGCAAGCGCATGGAAGTGATCGCCCATCCCAGCTACTACTCAATGCGGAGCGAAATCATCTATTTTCTGAACCAACAAAAACGGGTGAAGCAGCTACGGGCCCGCAAGAAAGGGGACCTAGCGCGGCACGGACTGGAGAAAATCAACCTGGAAATTGGCTTTGTTCCCCTGACCGCTTGTGCTCCCTTGGCAATTGCCAAAGAAAAGGGCTTCTTTGCCCACCACGGGCTGGATGAGGTCAACTTGGTGCGGGAAACCAGTTGGCGTGGCATTCAGGACGGCCTAGCAGGGAGCTACCTGGATGCAGCCCAGATGCCATCAGGAATGCCTGTGTGGATGACGATCGGCGGCATGGACGGCAAGCCCTTGCCCATCGTCACGGCCCTGACCCTGACCCGCAACGGCAAC
>DATNQR010000449.1:0-2122 GCA_036703905.1 Thermosynechococcaceae cyanobacterium | reverse complement strand
CGAATCAGGATTAATGAAAGAAACCAAACTTGAGTCCAAGCTACCCTGACTATCGCTCTGATATTCCAGGGCATCGTGATAAGTTGCCTGCGTTAATTCACGCACATAGGGAGAGACAAGGAAAAACTTTTCAATCGGCGTGAACGGGTATTCAGGAGACTCACCAAAGAAACATGATTTGCTGCCGCTAGTGCCAACATCTACCCCACCCGTCCAAGATAGGGGGGTGACTCCACCATCGTCCCCACTTTTTCGAGGACTTCTCATAAAATTTCTCCACGACATCTAAATCTAGATAGCAACCAACTTTCAAAACCGAACAACCAGGAGTAACTTCCTAAAAACTTTTCAAAACCGAACAGCCAGTAAGCTCGACTTTATCCAATTTGAACAAGAGAAAAGGTAGCAAGATCAGAACAGCGTTGTTTGAATTGTGCTGATGAATTTGCTACCCCAAGAATTTGTGCCCTTGCTCTTAGCCTTTGCTCCCCTATTTTCCCAGCCGGTATGGAAGTCAGCAATGGTACTGCTGGTGGGTGCGATTTTAGCTCCTGGGAAACGAACCGTCAGTGCCGTCTTACGAGTGATGGGATTGCACCAAGAGCAGCACTTTCAGACCTATCATCGGGTGCTTAGTCGTGCAGCCTGGTCCAGCCGCCAAGCCAGTCGAGTGTTACTCCAGCAGCTTGTCGGTGTCTTTGCTCCCAGTGGCGTGCTAGTGATGGGGATTGATGACACAACCCTCGCGGCGATGGGGAAAGCGGATTAGCGCCAGAGGGATTTATCGTGATCCTGTGCGTTCGAGTGAGAGTCACTTTGTTAAAACCAGTGGATTACGCTGGTTGAGCCTGATGCTCCTGGTCGATATTCCTTGGGCTCATCGAGTCTGGGCACTCCCATTCTTAACAGTTCTGGCCCCGTCCCAGCGGCATGACCAAGCCTGTGGTCATCGTCATAAAACCCTCACTGACTGGGCACGGCAGATGCTAACGCAAGTGCGACGCTGGCTACCCCATCGGCCAATTGTCCTGGTTGCCGACAGTAGTTTTGCTGCCCTGGAATTGCTGGAAGCTTTACGGCAGCTGCCCCAGCCTGTGCAGGTCGTAACGCGATTGCGGCTAGATGCGGCCCTTTATCATCCTGCTCCTGAGCGTCAAGCTCAACAGATGGGACGACCTCGCAAGGTGGGCAAACGGCTACCCACCCTCAAAGCCCTCGTCGAGAACCCTTACACACCATGGGAGACAAGGGTGGTTTCGGATTGGTATGGCCAGGGTGACTATTCCTTACAAGTCGCTTCGCACACGGCGGTGTGGTATCACACTGGACTGCCTGCTGTCCCGATTCGTTGGGTGTTGATCCGAGACCCGAAAGGTCAGTTTCCACCTCAAGCACTTCTATGTACTGACCTTTTGGCTCAACCCAGCCAAATCTTGCATTGGTTCCGGCAGCGCTGGCAAATCGAAGTGACCTTTGCGGAAGTTCGAGCTCATCTAGGCGTTGAAACTCAAAGGCAGTGGTCTAAGCTAGCCATCCTACGGACTACCCCTGCTCTGCTAGCCTTGTTCTCAATCGTGGTGCTCCTGGCTCATCAAAAGCAACTTCAGCATCCTTTTGTTCTGCCCAAAGCAGCCTGGTACCAAAAATTACAACCAACTTTTGCTGATGCCCTAGCGCTTGTTAGACAGCAACTTTGGCAGATGCGGACTTCTCAGATATCGGCTGTGGAATCAGACATGGTTAAAGTTCCCCGTCACCTCTTCAATGCCTGGTCTGACTTGCTGTGCTACGCAGCCTGATGGATAAAGTCGAGCTTAAACAACTCATCCCAGAAGACCACGACTGGCAACAGTTGTGTCAGAAACTTCAAGCCAGTAATAGGCTCACTGCAATTGTTCTAACTGCTTGGCAAATGGGCTTATGGATTGCCAAAACTATTGTTGAGCAACAACTCACAGAACGTGCTCAAGCACAAACCAATTTCGGTCTCTGTCCGGTCTGCCAGACTCCACTTCGTAGTAAAGGATTTATCAAACGTGAGTTGTTAACGTTAGTGGGTCCTGTCGAATGGAAGCGCCGTATTAGCCGTTGCCCTCATCGTTGTCCAGGCAGTCAGATGGCT
>DATNQR010000448.1:0-6961 GCA_036703905.1 Thermosynechococcaceae cyanobacterium | reverse complement strand
AAGGTGCGATCGTCTGGGGAGGAAAGAAAGCCTGGCTCCCCAACCAGGATCGATGCCCACAGGCTACCTGAGTTATCCACTGTGCCGACAATTACCTGGGGTAGCTGGGCGAAGAATTGCCGATGCTGCTCAGTAAGATAGTCTCGGATGACCCGCCGCCCTTGCTGATCCAACCGAGCTTGCACTCCGAGTCGGGTTTGGATAGCCAGTTCACCCGTGTGGAAAGGCGACGCAGTGCGTGACCAGCCTGGATTAACCATAATGTTTCGTCTCCTGCTCTCTTCTAAATTCAGGCAAGTTAAATTCAGGCAAATTCAGGTGCACTGGCTTTTCAAGGACGGGTTACAAGCCTGCCATTGAGATATAGCCGGGGAGTTGTTTGACGCGATCGATCCAGATCAGCACATTGGAGTAAGCATCCAGGTTGATCTTGCCATCCCGTGCCAGCGCAACGTAGGGAAAGACTGCAATATCGGCGATCGTTGGGCGCTCAAACTCTAACCAGGTGCGCTCAGTCAGATGCTTGTCGAGTTGATTCAAGATGAATTCTGCTTTCTGATGGGCGCGATCGAGGTTGATGTTAGTGGCTCCAAACAAGTAGTAGAGCCGCGCGTTCTCCGGGCCTTGCCGCACCTCTCCCGCCGCTGTTGAAAGCCAGCGAATCACTTGGGCAAGGGGCACAGCCTCTAACGGTAGCCACTGCTCACCGCCATACTGTCGTGCCAAGTAGACCAGAATTGCCTGGGCATCTGCCAGGGTTGTCTCCCCATCCACAAGAACGGGAACCTGACCGAAGGGATTGAGGGCGAGGTATTGCGGCAACTTATGTTCGCCTTTGAGCAAATCTACTTTGACCCATTCGTAATCCAGGTTTAGCAGTTCCAGCAACAGCCTGACTTTGTAGCTGTTGCCAGACATTTCATGACCATAGAGCTTAATCATTAGAGTTTCATTCCTCAGGTTTATACCGAACGTTCGGTCTGCACAGACTGTACCAAACGTTCGGTATGATCGTCAACAGACTCAATCAACTTTTCTTGAATGCCTAAACAAACTCATGTGCCGTCTTTGCTAGATCTGTTTCGGCAGTTGGGCTATGACGGGGTGACGCTCTCAAAGATTTCTCAAGCAACGGGCTTGGGTAAAGCCAGCCTGTATCACCACTTTCCGGGCGGCAAGGATGAAATGGTGGAAACTGTGCTGGTGACGCTGGAGCAAGGATTGGATCAAATTGTGCTGGAAACGCTTCGCAGCGAGGGAGACGCGCTAACCCGGTTGCAGCGGATGGGCGATCGTCTCAGCAGCGCTTACGAGAATGGACAAAAACCGTGTTTGCTGGCTGCTCTGATGCTGGGATCTGCCAAAGATGTGTTTCAGGATCAGGTGCGCGGGTTGTTGCAACTATGGATTGATGCGATCGCTCAGGTGCTAGTAGAAGCTGGCATGGACAAAGACCTTGCACGCCAACGAGGAGAAGACGGGGTGATTGCGATTCAAGGCGCACTGATTTTAGCTCAGGGGCTAGGTGACTCATCTCCCTTCCAGCGCGTGATTCAGCAGCTACCTCAGCAGCTTTGTCGGCCAGCCTAGAGTCGGTCAGCCTAGAGTTAGAGAATTAGAGCTAGGCAAGACTTTCCTCGCATCCCCTCAGCGATCGTTACTTGAGCGGTTCCCTAGCCTCCAGACTGGTCAAAATGCGGCTCAGCGCCTGGTGCATCCCTTCTGCTTCCTCAGTACTGAGCGCATTGCCAAAATACTCAGCGATTCCTTCGGCATACACTGCCCACATTTGCTGCTGCATCTCCAAGCCCGCTTGGTTCAGCACTGCATACAGCCCTCGTCGATCACTGGGGCACTGTTCGCGCCGCAGCAGTCCGGCCGCCTCTAGACGATCGATCAGGCGCGTTAAATTACTCCGACTCAGCAGCACACGATCAGCCAAGTCACTTAGGCGCAGACCACAGGCTGGCCCTTCTTTGAGCGTTAGCAGCACGTCATACCACTCCAGAGGCGGCAATGCGGCGGCAGCGAGTTTAGCCTGAAGGCGATCGAGCAGCTTGGTGTGAGCTGTGAGGAACAGTCGCCAAGTAGTGCTGTGGAGGGGGTCGAGTTCTTGCATGAAGCCATTCTCCAACAAAGTAGTTGCACTTTCAACCAAATGGGCTATAGTTATTTTAGTTGCGAACGCAACTATCTCAACTGTAACTATTCTGATTCCTCTTCTGGAGACAAAATTATGGCTAACTCCTTTGTTCTCAGCTCACTGCGTCCCGCTCTGGCATCTGCGATCGCCCTGGCGACCGGATTGCTTCCAGTTTCTACGATCGCAACCGAACCGCCTGCTGCCCAGTTTGACCACGCCCCGCGCCTAGTTCGCACGGGAACCGACACCCTAGCAGCGACGCGCGTCAGTGGCACAACTTACACTTTCACTCTCACTGTTCCCCAAGATGCTGGGGCAGCCCTGCAAGCTGTGACGGTGACGCAGGAAGGGAATCTCAGCCCGATCGAGTTTGAGGTCAACCAGAGCCGTGCTTTTGCTGCTGATGGAACCCGTGTTCCCCTTGCCAGTGTTGGCGGTGTGGCAGGTAAAGAAACCACGATCGCCTTTGCCCAACCAATTCAGCCCGGAAAAACAGTAACAATTGCCCTCAAAGCCGATCGCAGTCCTGATACAGCAGGGGTTTACTCTTTCGGCATCACGGCTTACCCCGTAGGCAACTCGCAGAAGGGCTTGTCTTTGGGCTATGGGCGCGTGACGGTCTACGGCTATGGTCGCTAGAGCCAGTTGATTGCACAACTTCTTTGAGGTTCAAGTTCTTTGAGGTTTAAGTGATGTCCCTACCCAAGCTGGAGTTGATCAGCCATCCTCTCTGTCTCTTTGAAAGCTTCGTGCTCAACAGGACTCTTGACTACGAAGCCTCAGGCGGTCACAGAATCTAAAATCCAGTGCGTGGAATCTCATGAAGCGGGGGAGCGGTGCTACGATCGACACAAGCTCTCCGTAATTCCGACTGAGTTACCGGGAATCAACACCTACGGCCTCGCTGCGATCCTGTAGGTAAGTCACTCACTCTCCCTCCCTGCCGCCGATCTGATGGTTAACACTCAAATTCCTCCCACTGCCCGCAAACCCTCCAAAGTCGAAGGACTCAAAGAGCACAGCAACTTTCTGCGCGAGCCTGTCGCCTCCGAACTGCTGCTTGACACCACGCACTTCACCGAAGACGCAATCCAAATTCTCAAATTCCACGGCTCCTACCAGCAAGACAACCGCGACAACCGGGTAAGGGGACAGGAAAAAGACTACGGCATGATGCTGCGAACCCGTAGTCCCGGCGGCTTCATTCCGCCAGAGTTATACCTCACCCTCGATCGCCTCTCGGATGAGTACGGCAATCACACGATCCGAGCCACCACGCGTCAGGGATTTCAGCTTCACGGAGTTTTGAAGAAAAATTTGAAGGCCACGATCGCGGCGATCGTCCGTAGCATGGGGTCAACTCTAGGAGCCTGTGGCGATCTGAACCGCAACGTCATGGCTCCACCAGCTCCATTCAAGAACCGTCCCAACTACCAGTACGCCCTAGACTATGCCAACCGCATCGCCGATCTGCTGACTCCGCAAACGGGCGCATACTACGAGATCTGGTTGGATGGCGAGAAGGCAATTTCCGCTGAGGAGAACCCGGAAGTGGTCGCTGCCCGTCAGCACAACGGCAACGGCACGAGCGACTCTCGTCGCCCTGACACGATCGTCCACAATTCTGAAGAACCCCTGTACGGCACGTACTATATGCCGCGCAAGTTCAAAATCTGCGTTACGGTTCCCGGAGACAACTCGGTAGATCTGTTCTCCCAAGACTTGACTCTGGTGGTGATCACCAACAATGGGGAACTAGAAGGCTTCGATGTCTATGCAGGCGGCGGTTTGGGACGCACTCACAACAAAGAGGAAACGTTCCCCCGCATTGCCGACGAGATTGGCTATGTAGACAAAGCCGATGTGTATGACCTGGTGAAGGCGATTCTGGCGACCCAGCGGGACTATGGGGACAGGAGCGATCGTCGCCATGCCCGCATGAAATACCTGATTGAAGATTGGGGAGTCGATCGGTTCCGCGCCAAAGTTGAGGAATACTTTGGCAAACCGCTTCAGCCCTTCAAGCCGTTGCCCGATTGGAACTATTTCGACTTCCTGGGCTGGCACGACCAGGGCGATGGCAAGCTGTTCTACGGCATCTCGATCGCCAATGGTCGCGTCAAAGATGAGGGAGACTTCAAGCTCAAGACGGCTCTGCGGGAGATTGTGCAGACGTTCAACCTGCCGATGCTGTTGACTCCCAGCCAGAACACGATTCTGTACGACATCGATCCGGCTAACCAAGGGGCGATCGAGCAAATCCTGAAGCGCTGCGGCATCAAAACCGTGGAGGAAATTGATCCCCTGGAGCGCTACGCTATGGCCTGCCCTGCCCTGCCCACCTGCGGCCTGGCCACAGCCGAATCGGAACGGGCGATCCCAAGCATCCTGGAGCGGATTCGGGCCCTGCTGGTCAAAGTGGGTTTGCCTAACGAGTCCTTTATTGTGCGGATGACGGGATGCCCCAATGGGTGCGCCCGACCCTACCTGGCGGAACTTGGCTTCGTCGGCAACGGGCCGAACACCTACCAAATCTGGTTGGGGGCTGAACCTAGCCAAACTCGCCTCTCTCAAATCTTTATCGAAAAGTTGCACATTGACGATCTGGAGACGACCTTCGAGCCGATCTTTACCTTCTTCAACCAGTCCCGGTTAGCGCAAGAGAGCTTTGGCGATTTTTGTAATCGCGTCGGATTCGAGGCGTTGCGGAACTTTGAGGTTGCCTACGAGCCGATTCTGGAACCCGTAGACGGCTCTGCTCCCTCCGTGGAACCCGTCGAGATTGCCGATTCGCCTGCGACGACGATCGCCGCTAATCCCAAAGTTCGCCGTCGCTTAACGGTGCGTGAGCATACTTACGAGCAACTTCAAGCTGCTGCCCTGCGCCACGGCAAGACTGCAAGTGTGCTGGCAAATGAGGCCATTCAGGCTTACTTGAAAACCCTGGACTGAAGCCATGACGATCGCCCAACTGTTCGACCTTTCCAATCTATTTGTGTTGCCGTTTTGGGCAGTTATGATCCTGCTGCCCAACTGGAACATCACCCGCAACATCATGAAGTCCGACATTCCCTTCCTGGTGTTGGCGGGCCTCTACATCTACCTGATCTCCGGCACCTTCGACCCTGACACCGCCCAATCCCTCGCTAACCCAACTCTGGCAGGAATCGCAAAGGTGTTTGGCAACGAGCGAGTGGCAGCGACAGGCTGGACGCATTTCCTGGTGATGGATTTGTTTGTGGGGCGCTGGATCTATTGGGAAGGTCAAAAAACTGGCGTGTGGACAATTCACTCGATCGTCCTTTGCTTATTTGCGGGCCCGATCGGCTTACTGTCTCACCTTGCTACCCGTTGGATTTCTCGTCAGTTTCTTGCCAAGCCGAGCGAAACCAAGCCAACCGAGACTGCTGAAGCAACTGCGGCGGAGTGAAGGGCGATCGTCAGGCAGGGCAGATCGTCACGACTCCGTAGGCATCGGGGGAGAGATAGCGCTGGGCGGCTTGCTGCAAAGCGGCAGCATCCAGAGATTGGATCTGGTTGGAATAGTTGAATGCAGCCGCCAAATCCCCTGTCAGAGCTTGGTAGTACCCGTAGAGACCCGATCGATCGCTGGGGGTTTCGTTGCCAAATACAAATTGGTTGGCCACACGAGTTCGCACTCGATCGATCTCTATTTCCGTTACTCCATTAGTCTGGATGTCGCGGAGATGCTGGACGATCGCTGCCTCTACCGCAGGCAAATTCTCCGCAGGCAGGTGGGCAGAAATATAGAATGCGCCCTGGTGCTGGTAGGTCATATTGCTGGCAGAGATGCCGGAAACCAAGCCGCGCTGCTCTCGCAAATCCTGCACCAGTCGAGCGGTACGGCGCTGGGCCAAAATAGAAGCCAGTATATCCAGTGCATAGGTCTGTTCCAGTTCAACCAGTCCGGGTACACGCCAGGTCATCATCAAACGAGCCTGCTGAAGCGTGTCATCGGTGACTTCCCGCCGGATGATTTCACCAAACGCGGCTTCGGGTTGCAGAAGCGGGCGCGGAGGAAGAGGGGCAGCACTGGACTGGGAAAAACCCGACTCGACGATCGCCATCAGCTCCTCCACAGGCAGGTTGCCCACGGCAACAGCAATGATGGATTGGGGCTGATACCAGGCGCGGTGAAAATCGCGCATCTGCTGAGCCGTCAGGTTCTCGATCACCGACGCAGGGCCCAACACCTGGCGACGATAGGGCAGACGATCGAAGGTCAACTCGGCTGTGTGCTGAAAAGTTCGGCGTCGGGGGTTATCCTGCGATCGACGAATCTCCTCCAGCACCACCGACCGTTCCCGCTCAAAGGCAGCATCGGGAATGCTGGGATTCGTCACCACATCGATTTGCAGGGGCGCGAGGGTAGCAAAATCCTGGGGGGCTGTGGTGATGTAGTAGTGGGTGTAGTCCTGACTGGTGGCGGCGTTGGTGATGGCTCCCCGCTCCTCAACTCGGCGCTCAAATTCCCCGCTTTGCAGTCGTGCCGTTCCCTTAAAGATCATGTGTTCCAAAAAGTGAGCCATGCCGTTAATGTCGTCTGACTCCAGGGCAGAACCCACATTCAGCCAGAGATTGAGGCTGACGGCTTCGATCGGCATCTGTTCAGCAACGATCGTTAGACCATTGGCCAAACGGCGCACCGTGGGAGCGTTCAGAAGCGGCGATGCAGGGGGCTGAAGCAAGGTCGAGGTCATGAATACCTTTGGCAACTCTTTACCATCTTAGTGACCTATCCCAAAACTTGACGCGCCCAAAACTTGACGCGCTGTGCTGAGGTCGTTGAATTGGATG
>DATNQR010000447.1:0-3535 GCA_036703905.1 Thermosynechococcaceae cyanobacterium | reverse complement strand
TTTGAGTCGAGCTTTGAGTTGAAGGAAACTCATCCTGTAAAGCTGAGAGTTCAAAACCTCCGCAGGGGAGACAGTCGGTGACGGTGGGGTGACCAGTAGTGAGGGTTCCGGTTTTGTCTAGAACGATCGTGTCTAGCGCGTGAATTCGCTCCAGCACATCGCCTCCCCGAATCAGCAGTCCACGCTCTGCGCCAATCCCAGAGCCGACTAGCAGAGCGGTGGGAGTGGCTAGACCCAGAGCGCAGGGACAAGCAACAACCAGGACAGCGATCGCAAGTTTGAGGCTGAGGAGCAAGGATGAGGGGGAAGCAGAGGAGTGGGAAGATGCAAGGTGGGAGTGGATCAGGGCGTGGCTACCGGACATTGCCACTTCGCCGCCGATATCCCAAAGGTTGAAGCCGATGAAGTACCAGAACAGAAAAGTGAGCAAGGCGATTGCCATTACACCGTAGGTGAAGTATCCGGCAACGGTATCTGCCAGCTTTTGAATGGGCGCTTTGCGGGTTTGAGCAGTTTCCACAAGGGCAATGATGTGGGCCAGGGTAGTGTCTTTGCCCGTGTGGGTGGCGCGGAGCACGATCGCTCCTGACTGGTTGATTGTGCCAGCCGAAACGCGATCGCCCGGATGCTTCAGCACTGACAGCGCTTCCCCTGTCAGCATGGCTTCGTCCACGGTGGACTGTCCGGCGACAACTTCGCCATCTACTGGAATTCTATCTCCCGGCAACACTTGCAACCGCTCACCGACTTGGACGCGATCGACCGCAACCTCAACAAAATCTTGAGAAGAATCTCCTGAAATCAGGCGGGCCACTTGCGGTTGCAGAGCGAGAAGAGAATGAAAGGCAGAAGCAGCCCGATTGCGGGCTTGTTGCTCCAAGGTGCGACCTAACAGAATGAACCCCACCAGCATCACAGGTTCATCGAAAAAGCACTCCCAGCCTAGCTGAGGAAACAGCAGAGCGATAACGCTGGTGGTGTAGGCGGTGAAGGTTCCCAAACTGACGAGGGTATTCATGTTGGGCGCGTTCCGGCGCAGTCCCTTCCAGCCATCAACCGCCATCGCCCGACCGGGGAACAGGAGCGCGATCGTCGCTAAACCGCAGTGGAACCAGATATTGCTGAATCCGGGCAGGGTGAAGTGAAGCCATTGCTCCAGGTGTCCCACGGCGGAAAAGAGCAGCAGCACCAAGGCGAGCGCCAGTCGCGTTACCTGCTGCCGCAGATCCTGTTGGCGTTGGGTATTGAGGTCGAGGCGATCGCCCGTTGCTGACTCGGCAGCAATGGGCGATCGCGCCTGAGAAGGAAATCCTGATTCCGTCAGCTTTTCGGCCAGGACGATCGGCGCTACGGCTTGCGGTTGGTACTCGATCGTGGCCACCTCAGTCACCAGGTTCACCGTAGCCGAAACCACCCCGGCACATTGGCTAAGTTCTTGCTCCACGGCACGGACGCAGCCAGCACACTTCATCCCGGTCACGTCCAGGGTGGCAGTTTGAGTTGAGGCATCTGGAGAACCTGAGGTTGGAGGACTTGAAAGCGACTGCAACACCATATGCCAGTTAAACCAATCCTGTTAAAGGCTTCACCTTGAGCGTAAAGGAAATCTCCGACGATCGTCCGTGAAAATGCCAGGTAAGGCAGCAAAATTACTTTTTTCATATGGGAGGATAAGATTCCTGAGTTCTTCGACAAGTCGGAGAACTGAATGGACGTTGTTTAGAACCGATTGCCGCTAGGCTGAAAGTGGATTGCTGAAGGAATCGCTATGAGCCAATTGCCTGTCCGATCGTCTCAATCACTGCAACGAACAAAAATTCTCACGCTCGTCTTCTGCTTCGCGGTCGTGCCGCTGATCCTGCTGGGGCTAGCGATCGCCCCTGCCACTGCAACCCCAGCCAAGTTCTACCGCGACCTCACCTTTGGCCCGATCCCAGAGATCAAACTGCCGGACTACAGTCGCTTCCAGCTTTCAAACGGGCTGGTGGTGTATTTGATGGAAGACCATGAGTTACCGCTAGTGAGCGGCACAGCGCTGATTCGCACGGGCGATCGCTGGGAGCCAGCCGAACAGGTGGGTTTAGCGGAACTGGTGGGCACAGTGCAGCGATCGGGGGGCACTGTGCGGCGCAGTGCCGACGAGATCAACGAGTTTCTGGAGCAACGGGCGGCCGAGATCGAGACGGGCATTGGCGAAAGCTCCGGCAGCGCCAGCTTCAACACCCTGACGGAGAATCTGCCAGAGGTGTTTGACCTGTTCGCCGAAATTATACGAGAACCAGCCTTTCCAGACGACAAGCTGGCTCTAGCCAAAACTCAGATTCGAGGGGGAATCGCTCGGCGGAACGACAACCCTAGCAGCATTGCAGGCCGGGAGTTCCGCAAGTTGATCTACGGCTCGTCCAGTCCCTACGCCCGCACGGTGGAGTACGCCACGATCGATCCCATCTCTCGCACCGACTTAGTGCGCTTCCATCAGCAGTACTACCGCCCTGACAAGCTGCTGCTGGGGATTGTAGGCGATTTCGACAGCAAGACTATGCGATCGCAGATTGAGTCCAAATTGGGCAACTGGACAGTCGATCGTCAGCCATGGCCGTCCTTGCCCAGCGTGGCTCAAGCCCAACGGAGCGGCGTGTTCTTGATCAACCAGCCGCAGCTAACCCAGAGCAACATTCAGATCGGGCACCTAGGCGGTGTGGTCAGCAGTCCTGATTATCCCGCTCTCTCGGTGATGAACCAGGTGCTAAACGGATTTGGAGGGCGACTGTTCAATCAGGTGCGATCGCGGCAAGGTCTAGCCTACAGCGTCTACGGGACGTGGCAACCTCAATACGACTACCCCGGCGTGTTTGTAGCGGGGGGACAAACTCGATCGGATGCAACCGTTCCGTTCATTCAAAGCATTCAAGCGGAGATTGAGAAGATTCGCACGACTCCCATCTCGGCCACGGAGCTGAAGTATGCCCAGGATTTGGTGTTGAACTCATTCATCTTTAACTTCCAAGATCCTAGCCAGACGCTCTCTCGCCTACTCCGCGACGATTACTTCGACTACCCCAGCGACTTCATTTTCCGCTATCGCAAAGGCGTTGAAGCCACAACGATCGCAGATGTCCAGCGAGTTGCTCAAACGTACTTACAGCCTGAAAACTTAGTAACTCTAGTGGTTGGAAATGAAGCGGCGATCCAACCTGCCCTGACCGATTTGGGCGGGAAAGTCTCTAAGATCGATGTGACCATCCCGCCTGCTAAACCGAGTTAGTCTTCAGGTTCAGCTTCAACCTGTTCAATTTCTGGCTCTTGCTGGGCTTCTTCCTCAAGCTGTTGCAGCGCCTTGAGGAGCCAGATTTTGGAGAGATCTAGAGTGCTGATGGAGTCGGGAATTTGAGTGATCATGGCAAGAAGTTTTCTAGATCTTGTAGTTCTTTCTGTAGCTTATCGAATCTACGGGGGTTATTCCTGAAGATTTATACCTAATGAGATAGAGAGGCGAGCGCTCGTCCCTAAATAAGCTTGCCTGCATCTCTCGGTG
>DATNQR010000446.1:0-2492 GCA_036703905.1 Thermosynechococcaceae cyanobacterium | reverse complement strand
TATCCTGCATGACATGAACACCCGGCAGAAGAAAGAGCGGCAGAATGACCAGCCGTCCTTGAGAATCCTGAGAACGGCTACGCCAAAACTCTAGAATTTGCTCGTGCAGCCGCAGGGGGTGACATTCCAGGCTGGCAGTGCCCACCAAAATCTCCGGCGGAGTGAGGACAGCAGGGATCGATCGCTCCTGTCCAAGATCCAGCAGCGCTGCCGCAGTTTCGCCAGAGTGTGGCTGATGGCGAATCCTCTCTGCAAAAAGCTGGGCTAGATCAGAAACCGCCAGGGCAGGACGCGGATCGCGGCTACCGTGGATCACGAGCAGATAGGCAGGAGTTTGCAAGGGGTAAAAAGACTAAAGAGCGATCGAAACGAGATAATCAAATCTTAATACTTTTGAGTTTCTCTCGTTCGCTCATCTCTTGATCCTGGAACACTTGTCTTAATCCTGGAACACCTGAATGCTGCCCGACGTGCTGCCTACCCAGACTTGATGCGCTTTGGGATCGTAGCTGAGACCGATCGGCGAAGAACTCACCTGCACCGTCTGAACCACCTGCATATCCTGAGTCCGAATCTTGCTGACCGTATCGGAGCCGTAATTGATGACGTAGAGGAACGTGCCATCGTGGGAAACTGCCAGACTGCGGGGCGCATTGCCTGTAGAAACTTTGCCAACGATCGTCCGGTTGCTCAGATCCATCTTGGCCACTCGGCCTTCTGCCACCAGGGAAACGTAGAGGAATTGACCGTTGGGATCGAGAACCAGATGATGGGGCGCTTGTCCAACGTCGGCAATCTGGCTAACGGAGAAATCCTTCAGGTCAATCGCCGCGATCGCATTGGCTCCCTGTACCGCGACGTAGGCAATGTCCGGCCCGATCGCAATGCCCCGTGGATACGCGCCTACCTGAAGCCGCCGAATTTCCTGGTGCTTCTGGGTATCCACCACGCTGACATCCCAACTGCACCAATTACTCGCCATCACGTAGCGATCGTCGGGGGAAACCGCTACCTGTTTGGGACTGGCTCCCACCTGCACAGTACGATCAATACTCAAAGTTTCCGTGCCAACGTGATAGAGAAATCCGGCGCTTTGGGTATCAGCCGGGGTACAGGTTTCGTCGTTGTTGGCTTGAAATCCCTCCCCGCGCATCTGGTCGTTGACGACCCATAGCGATCGTCCCTCTTCAGCCATCGCCGCTGCCACGGGCGATCCCTGCTGAGTTCCGGGGTACGGGTAGCCAAAGCTGGACAGTTCCACCTGAGCGGAAATTTGCTGTACTGCGTCAGCTTCCGAGTTGTCCTCGGCGCTGTAGATGGCGATCGTCTGGCCCTGCTGACCCGTAGGCGCGAACACACTCCGATCGCTATGAACAAGCGATCGGGGCATGATCCCGTTCTCAATCACGCGCTTCAGCACCATCTCTGGTACGGCGTTCAGCTTCAGATCCGTCAGGGTTCTGGCATTCTGCTCGTATTCCCGCACCTTCTGTTGAGCGATCGCATACTTTGGGTGGCTAGGGGGCACAGCTTTCATCAGGTCACTGGCTTGCTGCCACTCGGCGGTAATCTCGCGCCACTCACGCTTGTCTTGCAGCTTGGCAGACTCAGTTTCTCGGTGGGCGCGGACAGCCTGAGTTTGAGCAATCTGAAACCTATCCGCAACCTGAGCGGAGGTGGGGGCGGAGGGGACGATCGCGCTTGGGCCCAAATAGCGGTTCCAGATATATAGACTGATCAGCGCCACCAGCATCGGCACACTCAGGAGCACCAGATCGAACAGACGCACCCGCTTCCAGTTGATGAAGGGCGGCTTAAAGCTAAAGTAAGGTTCCTCCAGCGCTGCCTGGGGCAACAGAATGAAGGGGTTATCCACTACGGGGAGTGCCAGTTCTACCCGCTCGATCCAATTGGGGTGAGGTTGTCCCGGAGTGCGACTGTAGATGACCGCCGCCGATACCCATCCCATTCCTAACCGCTCGATTCCCCGTCGAATAAACTCTGCACACGATCGGGGCGTGAGCAACCGCTCTGACTCCAACAAGACGTGCAGGTTTCCCTCCCGCACAGCGGCCCGCGCCTGAATGCCGATTGTTTGCAGCGAAGCATTCATCAACGCAGCGATCGCGTCTCCATCTCCAGCTTGAGCTAACTGTACCCAATTCGCAGCCATGTAGCCTTCGTTACCCTTGGTGGTCTGTGCCACAGGATAGCCGAAAGTCATGGAATGGAACGCTTTCTTGCAGGTTGGGGAGGCTCTAAGAAGGAAGACTACCTGCGACCCAACGGACGCAAAGCCCCCAACGCCACTGGTCTGGCTTTGCGTTGAGCAAAATGAAACCCCTACTTCAGCTGAGGTGAGCAGGGTGGTTTCAAATTAACCAGAGAAAAACCAGGGTGGGCTGAAACCTAACCTATCACCATCAGCCCATGTCTCTCATTGCTCAACTAAAAAAGATTCTCGACCCGCGCAACAAAAGAGGATAAAGCCA
>DATNQR010000445.1:0-5212 GCA_036703905.1 Thermosynechococcaceae cyanobacterium | reverse complement strand
GCTCATCTTTCCGCTAATGTCTGGCAAGTGCTGGTCAAACCGGGAGATCGGGTTTCCGAGGGCGATCGGCTGGTGATTCTGGAAGCAATGAAGATGGAAATTGCGATCGCTGCGGACGAGTCCGGCATGGTGACGGCAGTGTTCTGTGAAAAAGGACAGACCGTGATGGCGGGGCAAGTTCTCCTGGCCCTCCAGGCGGCCCCAGCTTAGGAAGCAGCATAGTACGATTGAATTGCTGCCGATCGTCCTCTTCACCCCAGGTCTGACCGAAGTGCTGGATCTCGTCCCAACTCGCGCCACCGATGCCCTCGCCCAACTCCGCGCCACCTTGCGCCCTGGACAGCGAGAAATTGCCGACTGGGAAGGCGGGGCACTGGCGGTGTCGGCTGTGCCCGGAGCCGGAAAATCAACGGGCATGGCTGCTGCCGCAGCGATCGCCATTGCGCGACATCACCTCAACGCCCACCGGCAACTGGTCGTGGTGACGTTCACCCGATCGGCAGCAGCCAACATCAAAGCCAAAATTCGCGCTTACTTGAAAATTCTGGGGCTACCGATGGGCGGCTTCACGGTGCAGACGCTCCACGGACTAGCCTGGACGATCGCCCGTGCCCACCCAGAGCGATCGGGCTTCAATCCCCAAAACACCCTGGTTTCTCCTACAAAGGGTCATCGTCTGATTCGGACGTGTGTGGAGCAGTGGGCGAACGAGAATCCCCGACTCTACCAACGGCTGCTGGAGGGGCAGCAGTTCGACGGGGAAGAAACCGAGCGCTTACGGCGACAATCGGTGCTGCGAACCGAGGTGCTGCCAGCCCTAGCTGCGTTGGTGATCCATGAGGCTAAAAGTTCCGGGCTGATGCCGGCTGATCTGCGGCGACTGGGGCAACAGGTCGCCGATGAGTATGGGGTACTGACGATCGCGGCGGGCCTGTACGAGTTCTATCAGGCGCAGTTGACGGCTCGGAATTTCATCGACTACGACGAGATGATTCTGGCGGCGCTGCGGGTGCTGGAAGATTCGGCCCTGCGGGAGTCCTGGCAGCGTCAGGTCTTCGCCGTATTTGAGGATGAGGCTCAGGATTCCAGTCCGTTGCAGACTCGGCTACTGGAGATTCTGGCGGCTGACCCCGAAGCCCTCGATCGGGCCCATCTCGTGCGGGTCGGCGATCCTAACCAGGCAATCAACTCCAGCTTCACGCCGGCCGACCCGATCTTTTTCCGGGAGTTCTGCGAAGAGTGCGATCGTCAGCAACGCCTAGCCACAATGGATCAAGCGGGTCGCAGCAGCCAGCCGATCATCGACGCGGCTAATTTTGTTCTGGGCTGGGTAAATCAGGCCAATCTAGCTGGAGCCGAAACGCCATTTCGATCGCAGTTCATTCGTCCTGTGGACTTTGATGATCCTCAACTCAACGCCAATCCCGCGCCCGAAGGACGCGGACTGGAGCTTTACACCCCGCCCGACACCTATGCCACCGTGGAACTGCTTGGGCAACGGGCGATCGACCTGTTCGAGCAAGATCCCGACCTGCGGGCGGCGGTGCTGGTGCGGACGAATGAGCAGGGCCGGTTCCTTGCCAAAGAATTGGAGCGACTCCACGGCGAAGCTTTGATGGTGTTTGAAGTGGGGCAGCACGATCGCCATTCCCACGTTCCCGCTGAAATCCTAGCGCTGCTGCAATTCGTCGATCGTCCCCACTCGCCGGACTATCTTAAAGCAGCGCTCACTACCCTGGTCGATCGTCGCCTCATTCCCACCCAGGATTTGAATGCGCTGGTGGTTTTCCCAGAGCAGTTTTTGTATCCGGGGCCGATCGATCCGCCCCAGTCCGAAGCCGCAGCCCAGGCGCGTCGGTTCTGCTGCGCTCTGCTGCGGGCCCGGCTGGAACTGCCCACCTACCAATTGATCCCCTTCCTAGCCCTGAGCCTGGACTACGACCAATCGGAACTGGCCACCGCCGATAAGCTAGCCGAGCGTTTGCTTCAGGAAACGGCCGGCAATCAAGCGCTACCGGCTATCCTCAGTGCCCTCAGCGAAATCGTTACCTCCGAGCAGTTTGAACCCGTGGATGCAGACGACTCCGAAGAGCGCTACACTCGCCCCGGACAACTCACCGTTATCACCATGCACAAGGCGAAGGGGCTGGATTGGGATGCGGTGTTTCTGCCCTTTCTCCAAGAGCAAACAATTCCGGGCGTTCCCTGGATTCCGCCTCAAACAAAGTTCTTGGGAGACTTCACCCTGGCAGAAGTAGCCCGCGCTCAGATCCGGGCCAGCCTGCACAACCAGTTTCCTCTGCCGGACACCTGGGCTGCTTGGGAACGAGCCAAGAATCTGAAAACCGCCGAGGAATACCGTCTGCTGTACGTGGCCATGACCCGCGCCAAACGGCTGCTCTGGATGTCTGCCGCCCACAAAGCACCCTTCACCTGGAACAAGCCAGAAAATCTGGACGATCGCAAACCCTGCCCCGTTTTTCCTGCTCTGCAACAGCAGTTTCCAGCCTCGGTGATGTTGTTTGAAGCGGCCAGAGGTTAGGCAAGTCTCTCTCCAAATTCTTTACCTAAAGTCAGTTGGGAGCGATCGATCTAGCCCAAAACCGCCTTAAACTGAAAGGCCATTTTGCTATGCAGCATCGAAGGAAAAAATTGTGAGCTTTACGATTCAGGCGGCTTTGATTCCCACGGATAGCGGTTATGAAACAGTGGATGTGCAGATCGTGGACGGGCGAATTGCCGCGATCTCGCCCCATTTGGAACCAGTGGGAGACTCAGAAGGAGAGCTGGTAGGAACCGTGGTGGACGGTAAAAACAAGCTGCTGCTGCCCGGATTTGTCAACGCTCACACCCACTCCTCAGAGATGTGGCAACGGGGGCTAATTCCGCCTGTGCCTCTGGAGTTGTGGATCGCCGAACTCTACGAATTTGCGCCCCTCGACCCGGAGCAGGCCTACCTAGCGGCTCTGGGAACTGCCGTTGAAACTTTACTTTCTGGCGGAACCACTGTAGTCGATCATCTGGTGGTGATCCCAGGCCGAGAGCTAGAGACGATCGCCGCCGTGGAGCGGGCCTACCGGGAAGTAGGTATCCGTGCCTTCATCGGGCCGCTGATTCATGACCAGGCCTTGGCCTCCAGCATTCCTTCCGGGGGGAAGGAGCGAGACCACGGGCCGGGGATGCAAACCACCGCCGAAACCCTGGCGATGGTGGAAGCCGCCGCGCAGCAGTTCCACCACCCAGAAACGGGGATCAGCATCATGACTGCACCAACAGGGATACAGCTTTGCTCTGATGCCTTGTTTGCAGGCTGTATTGAGATCAGCGATCGCTACGATCTCTGCCGCCACACCCATCTGCTGGAAACCAAAGCCCAGAGAATGCTGGCTCAGGAGAAGTATGGTTGTAGCGCTGTGCAGCACCTCAAAGATATTGAGTTTTTGAATGCCCGCACTTCCCTGGCCCACTGCGTCTGGCTGAACGATGCCGACATCGCAATCCTGGCAGAAACTCAATCCACTGTGGTTCACAATCCCCTCAGTAACCTACGCTTGGGGAGCGGCATTGCCCCCGTGCTGAAGTATCTGCAAGCAGGAGTAAACGTCACCTACGGCTGCGACGGCTCCGCCAGCAACGACTCTCAGGATTTACTAGAAGCCATTAAAATTGGCACGATCCTGCACAACGTCACCGATCTGGACTATCGCCACTGGCTGACTCCCCGACGGGCGATCGAGCTTGCGGCGCTGGGCGGCGCGACAGGTCTGGGCATGGCGCAGGAGTTGGGGTCACTAACGGTAGGTAAGCAAGCCGACCTGGTTCTGTATGACCTGACGAGCTTGTCGCTGCTGCCCAAAACTGATCCGATCGGGCTACTGGTTCTCGGTCGTCCGACGCAAGTGGTACACAGTGCTTGGGTGCAGGGAAAACGTGTGGTGTCCGAAGGTAAAGTGACGACGATCGATGTCGATCACCTGCGCCAGATGCTGTTTGAGAATAGCCGGTGGGCCGGCGATCGCCAATCCATCACGGTGCAGCAAGTTGAAGCCCATTACCGATCGGTCATGGATTTGCCAGGAGTAACGGCAGGCTATTCCTGATCTTCTCCCTGCATCGCCGTTCAACTTAGCAGGGTCTTGCTGTCGCGCTGGATGGAGAGAAGATTCAGGCGTTAGCGAGCGATAGCGGAAAGCAATTGTTTTTGTTGCCTGTTGCTGTAGCATTGCAGCGATCGGGGTGTGGGCTGCGTCCCCAAGCCAGGGGTTCCATTCCTGCACCCTGATACCCGTACCTTCGATCGCTGCTTGAATTGCTGCTTAATCAGGGGCAAACGATCGTTGCTTACTCTCCTTGTAGCCATCCGTATAGGTCATGACACAGGTGTGACCCAGGTTTGGATGGATGCCACAGGCAATACCCATTACCCGATAGTGTGGAGCCAGGAGTGCCTTCCGATGTCCACGATTCGGCACATCATCATCAATCAGCAATTGGCTCAAGTGGTGGCGGGCTGTGTTCAGGGGACTGTAGGAAATATTCTCACCAATGCGATCAGCTACCTGCCCATAGCGTTGGACTCGCTGAAGCGGCTGATCGCCATTTGAGCCAATATGTCCTGCTAGGTTGTTACGAATCAAGTCCTGAAGATGATCTCCTGCCCCTGCTGACATGCCCTGAGAATAGGTCAAGCTCTCCAGAGCTGATGTTTGGCGCAGGTCTTGAATGGCTTCATCCACTGCCGCGATCCCTTCTACTGTCTCTAATTGGAACGTCCAGTTCGGGAGCTGTAGCTTTTTGCCCTTGTCGCCCTTGTAGTACTGCTTCAATTCCTCCAACTCATCAGCATAGATAGATGGGTTAGCCCGCAGGCGATTAGTTTCAGCAATGATGTCTTGCTCTAGCGTGCGTAACTCTTGGTCAGTGAGTATAGCAATCACAGATCGAGCTTTCGATTCTTGAGGCTGAGATGGAGACGACTCCGAATTAAAGGGTTTCGGCACGATCGCCGCACTGACTTCCTCTGCTGGATTGGTTACGTTAGCAGAAGCATTTGTGACAATGCGCTGCTCAACTAGCTCAGGCTGGTTCGGCGCTGGCTTTGGCAAGGCTGTCGGTGTGACTGCCACAGATCCATCTTGCTCAGTGTATTGATTGGCCAGACCTGAGAGACACATCATCTCGCGTTGGCTATGGTCACCACACGCTACGCCCA
>DATNQR010000444.1:0-1615 GCA_036703905.1 Thermosynechococcaceae cyanobacterium | reverse complement strand
AACAGCCGCTCGATAGCACCGTCTATATCGGTACTCACTTCAGAAATGACGTGCGACGCCTGAATGATGGTTGATGCGTGATGGATAAAGTAAATCAGTACGCCAATGCTGATGAGCGCCAGCACAATGCCAACTGTAATGGAGATCTGCGGCACAAATATGTCGTAGTCCTCTCCGTGGACGGTTCGCAAGACAAGCAGGCCGTAGATAAAGGTGGAAATAAAGGTGCCAAGGACGATTTGATTGCCCGTATCCTGCATAAAAGTACGCAGCAGTCGCGGACCAAAATTTGAAGAGGCAAGCTGGAGTGCAACGATCGAGATCGAGAAGGCTGTAGCAGTAACGCTTACCATCGAACTAACGACAGCTGAAAGTAGCGATCGCGCCCCGTCTGGGCCACCCGTGTAAATCCAGCCCCACTTCTCTATCGGTCCGGCCTTGCCCATTCGGTCAAGCGTCAGCATCGTAAACGCCAAGGCAACTGCTAGGATTGCCATCAGTGTGGGTACGAACCAGTAGCTAGAGTGGAGCGAGTCCCACAATTTTTGCAGCTTGACTTTCATGGGATATTTGGTGCCTCAAGAACGCTGACATCGACTAGCGGTGTGGCGTTAAAACCTTGTTCGAGTAAGTTAGTTTGAATATCCTTCGTTAAGCGATCGCGGATTTGCTGAGCTGACTCAGTGACACCTGCTTTGCGCTGGACGTAGACAGTACCCAGCAGCGTGTTCTGACCTTTGATATTAGGGTTGGGAAAACGAACATCAGCCTCTACCAGTTCTGCGAGATTACTATTGTTTACCACCTTCTGGATCTCGGCAGTGGCTCGTTGCGAACGGCTGCTACGCTGAAGCTCTGGAGAGCTAGAAAACTGCCAGGTCAGCAAGCCTGCCAGAGCCAAGATCGTGACGGCAAGGATGGCGGGAAAAACCAACTTTTTCCCGCGATCGTAACGCGCTCCACGCGCAGACAGACCGTAGATACGGAACACGATAGAAGCTGAAAAATTGATTCCGACCAGTTGCAGCAACAGCACGAACAAGCCGTTCACAGCCATGTCCCATCGACCCATGGCGATCGCCATGCCAACCACTCCCGCAGGTGGTGCCAGCGAAGCGGCAACCAGCATTCCCACGGCGGCACCCGATACCAAGCTACTTCTTTCAGATTGCACGAGGTTCAGAGCGCCCGCCGCTCCTGCAATTAGGGGAAGCAGCACTGCCACCGCCGACACGTTACTCGTGGAACTCATGGAGGCGGTTACAACTTCCTGCTGTAGGATAAGGCTCAGCGCCCATGTCACCAGGATTGTCACTGCAAGGGCTGCAAAGTATCGCAAGAGAGTGCGTTGGAGCAAGCGTCTGTCGCCTCGCGCTGTAGCGATCGCTGCGTTCATGGCGGGTCCCGCAAACGGTGCGATCAGCATAGCCGCGACCAGAAGATAGCTGGTATTCGTGAACAAGCCGATCCAAACGACTACACCCCCAGCCGCTGCATATCCTAGAAAGCCTTTCCACGAACCGACACTTTGCAGACCAGCGAGGAATATCTCGATGGGGCTGCGAGCCTCCACGTTCTTGACCTGCTGGGGTGCCTCAGACGCTGGCGGCTCTAG
>DATNQR010000443.1:0-7458 GCA_036703905.1 Thermosynechococcaceae cyanobacterium | reverse complement strand
GCGGGGTGAGATTCTGGAACTGAAAAACACCATCAACACGATGGTGGATCAGTTGAATTCCTTTGCCTCTGAGGTAACGCGGGTGGCGCGGGAGGTGGGAACCGAAGGAAAGCTGGGCGGTCAAGCGGAAGTCCGAGGGGTTGCCGGAACTTGGAAAGACTTGACCGACAACGTGAACCTGATGGGCGGCAACCTGACCGGACAGGTGCGGAACATTGCGGAAGTGGCAACAGCGATCGCCTCTGGCGACCTGTCCAAGAAAATCACCGTGGACGTGAAGGGCGAAATCCTCGACCTCAAGAACACCATTAACACGATGGTGGATCAACTGAGTTCCTTCGCCTCCGAGGTAACGCGGGTGGCGCGGGAAGTGGGATCGGAAGGGAAACTGGGGGGACAAGCGCAGGTGCGTGGCGTAGCCGGAACCTGGAAGGACCTGACCGACAGCGTGAATTTGATGGCGGGCAACCTGACCGCGCAGGTGCGAGGGATTGCGCGAGTGGTGACGGCGGTAGCCAACGGCGACCTGAAACGGAAGCTGATGCTGGAGGCAAAAGGCGAAATCGAAACTCTGGCAGACACGATCAACGAAATGATCGACACCCTGGCAACCTTTGCTGACCAGGTGACGACCGTGGCACGGGAAGTAGGGATTGAAGGGAAGCTGGGCGGTCAGGCGAAAGTCCCTGGTGCATCGGGAACTTGGCGCGACCTAACTGACAACGTAAACGAGCTTGCTGCCAACCTGACAACGCAGATTCGGACGATCGCCGAAATCGCGACCGCAGTGACCAAAGGCGACCTGACGCGATCGATTTCCGTCCAAGCCGAGGGCGAAGTCGCCATCCTGAAAGACAACATCAACCAGATGATCGCTAACCTGCGGGAAACAACGCAGAAGAACACCGAGCAAGACTGGCTGAAGACCAACCTGGCTAAGTTCACCCGCATGCTGCAAGGTCAGCGGGAACTGGAAACGGTGTCCAAGCTGATTCTGTCGGAATTGGCTCCTCTGGTTTCTGCCCAGCAAGGCGTGTTCTATATGCTGGACGGCACTGAGAACCAGTCTTCCTACCTGAAGCTAATCAGCACCTACGCCTACCGCGAACGGCGCCATCTGGCTAACCGCTTCCACATGGGTGAAGGTTTGGTGGGGCAGTGCGCTCTGGAGAAGGAGCGGATTCTGCTAACGGAAGTGCCCTCGGACTACGTTCAAATCAGCTCTGGGCTGGGTGCATCAACTCCTACCAATGTTGTCGTGCTGCCCGTGCTGTTTGAAGGGCAAGTCACCGCCGTGATTGAACTGGCCTCCTTCCTGCGCTTCAGTGAAATTCATCTCACCTTCCTGGATCAACTGACCGAAAGTATCGCGATCGTCCTGAATACCATCTCTGCCAGCACCCGCACCGAAGAGCTACTCAAGCAGTCTCAATCCCTAGCTGAGGAACTCCAGGTACAGCAGAAGGAACTCACCGACACCAACAAGCGCCTAGAACAGCAAGCCCAATCCCTCAAAGCGTCTGAGGAACTGCTGAAAAACCAGCAAGAGCAGCTTCAGCAAACCAACGAAGAACTGCAAGAGAAAGCCGAACTGCTGGAAGTGCAGAACCGCGAAGTGGAGCGCAAAAACAGCGAAATCGAACAGGCGCGCGGTTCTCTGGAGGAGAAAGCCGAACAGCTTGCCCTCACCTCCAAATACAAGTCCGAGTTCCTGGCCAATATGTCCCACGAACTCCGCACCCCGCTCAACAGCCTGCTGATCCTGGCGCGGCTACTGTCCGATAACTCCGACAACAACCTGACGATGAAGCAGGTGGAATACGCCCGCACCATCTATACCTCTGGTACGGATCTGTTGAGCCTGATCAACGACATTCTGGATCTGGCGAAGATCGAGTCCGGCACCATGTCCGTGGAACTGGAGCATACGCCCTTCACGGAGTTGAGTAGCCACATCGATCGCACCTTCCGCCAGCTTGCTTATGACAAGCACCTCGAATTCACCGTGGAATTGGACGATCGCATCCCCCGCACGCTCTACACCGACTCCAAGCGACTGCAACAAGTCCTCAAAAATCTGCTGGCCAACGCCTTCAAATTCACAGAACGCGGTTCGGTGAAGCTGGAAATTTCCCCCGTCACCTCTGGTTGGAGCGCCGATCGCGAGAGCCTGAATCGCGCTGATCGCGTGATCGCCTTTGCTGTGATTGATACCGGCATCGGCATCGCGCCGGAGAAACAGCAGATCATCTTTGAGGCCTTCCAGCAAGCCGACGGAACCACCAGCCGCAAGTACGGCGGCACGGGCTTGGGCTTGTCCATCAGCCGCGAAATTGCCCGTCTCCTAGGCGGCGAAATCCGGCTTAACAGCACCTTCGGGGAGGGCAGCACCTTCACCCTCTACCTGCCTCAGACGTTTCGCTCAGCCGATTCTCCCCGGCCCCAAGCCCCTGGACTAAGAGGACAAGTCTCCCTCCTGCCCACCTCTCCGCTCCTTCACCTTTCCACTCCTCCACTCCCCGAACCTGCCCTCCTGCTTGAACGGGATGTAGACGACGATCGCGACCTGCTTCTGCCCGAAGATCGCCCGTTGCTGATCGTGGAAGACGACCTCAACTTCGCCCGAATTTTGCTGGAAATGGCGCGGCAAAATGGCTTCAAGGGCATCGTCGCCACGCGAGGCAATACCGGACTAGCCATGGTTCACGAGTTCCATCCTGCCGCCATCATGCTGGATATTCGCCTGCCAGAGATGGACGGCTGGACAGTTCTCGATCGCCTAAAGCATGATCCCAACACCCGCCACATCCCCGTCCATCTAATGTCGGTGGAAGATGGACTGCATCGGGGACTGCAACAGGGCGCGATCGCCTTCCTGCAAAAGCCTGTCAGCCGCGAAGCCCTGTCCGGTGCTCTTGGGTCCATCAAGCAATTCATCGATCGTCCGGTAAAAAACCTGCTGATCGTGGAAGACGATGAGGTTCAGCGCAGCAGCGTCATGGCTCTGATCGGCAACACCGATGTTGCCAGCACTGGCGTTGGCACAGCCGCCGCCGCCCTGGAAGTTCTGCAAGCGCAGCCCTTCGATTGCTTGGTGTTGGATTTGATTCTGCCCGACATGAGCGGCTTTGAGCTAATCGAGCAAATTCAGCAAACACTGCAACTGCGTCACCTGCCGATCATTATCTACACGGGCAAGGATCTATCCCCCCAGGAAGAAACCCACCTGCGCCGCATCTCCGATACCATCATCATCAAGGATGTGCGATCGCCAGAGCGCCTGCTAGAAGAAACCGCCTTGTTCCTCCACCGAGTTCAGTCCAATCTGCCCGCTCCCCAGCGCCAGATGTTGGAGCAACTCCAGCAGGTTGATCAAGTGCTGGCTGGCAAAAAAGCCCTGATTGTGGATGACGATGTGCGGAATATCTTCGCCCTCACCAGTCTGCTGGAGCGCTATCAGATGCAGGTTGTCTATGCCGAAAACGGTAGAGATGGCATTGCTCAATTGCAGACCACTCCAGACGTTCAGGTGGTGCTGATGGATATCATGATGCCGGAAATGGACGGCTATGAAACGATCGCCCAGATTCGTCAGACCCCTGAGTTCGCTACCCTACCGATTATCGCCCTTACTGCCAAAGCCATGAAAGGCGATCGAGAAAAGTGTATTGAGGCTGGGGCCTCCGACTACATCACTAAGCCTGTAGACACCGAGCAATTGCTTTCGTTGCTGCGGGTCTGGCTGTATCGATCGTAGGCTTGGGGGAACAGGCGTTACTGAATGCTGAGATGACTTGCCTTCAGCAATGCCTGACTCTGCTAATATCCGTTCTTTGCAGTTTCAACGATCGGTTGATTAGCAAATGGGCTTTTAACGTTCCAGGTTATCAGCCAACTAGATTGTGTTGATAATCTGGGGATGTCAATAATCTGGGGATGCTGAGGGCGTAGCCCTCAACATCCCTTATCACTTTTATCTGGATTCAACAGTTCAACAGAACCTAGCCCCACGGCTTAGAGCCAACCTTTCTTGTTAACTACATAGGTTTGCACAAACTCTTCGTCTGATTTTGTCAGGTAGATGATGCCCTCAATTAACCCGATGACACCAATGACAAACCCCGCAAGGCCGGCAGTGAGGACAGTGACCAGCAACATGATGATTCCTTCGGTGTTGTAGCCCAGGATGAATTTGTGAACCCCAAAAGCACCAACCAGGATTCCTGTTATGCCTGCCACAAGCTTCTTGTCAGCACCAGCAGATTTTCCAGTTGTCATCGCAATAACCTCTTTTCTTAGATGTGTCGATCGAAGCATCTCCAGCCTCCGCGGCCAGTGTACCCGCTCTAACTAGACCGCTAACATTACCCGATCGTTAACACTACTGATCGTCACTTAGCGATGTGTGGTGGGTCGTAATCAACGACGTGTGATCTACGACGAACCGCGTCCTAGCAAAAACAGACTCAGCAGCGTTCCACTGTTCCATAAGCTGTGCAGCAGCATGGAGGAAAGCAGATTGCCCGATCGCACGTAGACAAATCCCAGCACTGTTCCCAGCACCGTGAGCGGCAGCACTTCCGAGAGGCTGAGGTGAGCCGTCGCAAAAATCAGGCTACTCAAACCGATCGCGCCCCAAGTGGGAATGTAGCGCGTTAGGGAGGGCAGCAGAAATCCTCGGAATAGAATTTCCTCAAAAATTGGAGCCGCGATCGCCGCCGTGCTGAAGAAAACCAGCAACGCTACCGGATCTTTGCCTTGCAGTGCGATCGGCAGAATTGGGTTACTGCCGCCCTGCCCTTGCCAAATCGCCTGATTCAGCAGCGAAATCAGAATGACCAACGGCAGCGCCGCAAAATAGCCTCCAGCGCCCCATAGGAGCCACTTGCTCCACCACTGCGCCCGAAACCAGCCCTCCGGTAACGGCAGAAAGGGGCGCAGGCAGAAATACAGCACACTCAGTCCACCAGCCGCCAGCAGCAAATAGTTCGACAAGATATAGAAAGCTTGGGTTCGCTCGTTCAGCTCGGCGGGGTTGAACTTGAGGACAGATTGTAGCAGCCCGATCGCCAAGGGCAGTAGGATTTGACCCACGAAAAAGAACCCCAGGATCAGCACTTCCCAAACGATTTCCCAGTTCCAGGGAACAGAGCTAAGGGCGATCGTGTCCAGGCTCAAAATCGCTTGCTTTCCCTGCACCAACCGTTGTCCCACTAGGAACAGCAGAATTCCACTCCCGACCAAGCAAGCCAGAATTGGTAGGCCGCCGACGATCGTCAAGGTAGACAGAGCTTGCTCGGCAGACTGCTGCTCCTCGGTCTGGAGCGTTTGCAGCACGGCGGCGCGTTCTTGGAGCGGGTAGAGTTGGGCTAGGGCCTGATAGCGGAACCAGCCATCCAAATTTTTCCGAATCAGTGACTCGGCATTGGGCAGCAGGCGCACTGGCTCACTCCATAGTCCACCTAGAACTGCTGCCGTTTTACTGAGGGATTCTAAGCGGGGGGCAGTCGCTTCCTGAGTTACTTGGTTCCAGGTTGCCTGGGCAGTGCTGATCTGATTTTGTTTAGCTTGCAGGAGACCCAGCCGTAGATCCAGTTCTGTGATCGACTGCGCCAGTTTCGCGTCCATCAGCTTCAGCGATCGTTGGTCAGAGGTGGGACTCTGCAACAAAGATTGAGTGCGCTCTAGGTTTTTTTGAGCGGTTTTGCGGGCGGTCTGATACTGCTCGATCGCGGACTCGATCGGTTTTTCACCTACCAAGTTCTTCCGAGCCGTTGCCAGATTTTCGTCCTGCCCCTGCCATTCCGTAGACTGAAGCACCAAGTTAGTTTGGTAGAGTTCCAGTTGTCCCTGAAACTGCGGCTGGCTCCAGCTTTGAATCAGGTCTTGACCAATGAGGACGATCGCCAACACCGTCAGCACTGCCAGAATCACCCGCTTAATCGTCATACTGCTTTGCCCGAAGGAGAGGTAAGTTGACCTGAATCGCCATTATAGGCATTGGGTTGGGGCCGAAGAGAGGGGCGGCCGAAGGAAGGTGGTCGATCGAGTGGAGCGCGATCGACAATTCATCAAATCCTGTCAGTCTCCGAGGTAGGGCGAACGCACATGTATCTTAACAATGGGTGCATGGAGAATTGAGCGGTTTCAGAATACAAGCTAGTTGTGAATCTGAGTCGAGGTTCCTCATGCCTGAATCAGCCCTTAGCAGTCTCAAAGTCCATTTCGGAGAACTGTGTGACCCGCGTGCCCCACACAGGATTGAGCATTTGCTGCTGGATATTGTGATGATCATGATATGTGCAGTGATCTGTGGAGCAGAGAGTTGGGTTGAGATCGAGAACTATGGGATTGCGAAACGGGAGTGGTTAGAAAGCTTTCTGGAACTACTGAACGGCATTCCGTCTCACGATACAATCGAGCGCGTGTTTGCTCGACTGCAACCCGAAGCAGGGCAACAGTGTTTTTTGCACTGGGTGCAGGCAGTATTTGAGATCAGTGATGGACAATTGATCGCGGTGGATGGCAAGACACCGCGAGGTAGCTATGAGCGAGGTAGCAAGCGGGGCATGATTCACCTGGTCAGTGCTTGGGTCACGCAAAATCGAGTTGTGTCGGCTCAACGCCAGGTGAATCAGAAATCGAGTGAAATCACAGCCATTCCAGAGTTACTCGGAGTTTTAGATCTTGATGGAGCGACTGTGAGTATTGATGCCATGGGATGCCAAAGAGCCATTGCTGCACAAATTGTCCAACAGCAAGGAGACTATGTGCTTTCGCTCAAGGGCAACCAAGGCGCTCTGCATGAGGATGTGGTTCAACTGTTTGACTATGCCCGCCAGCAAAACTTTCGCGGCATTGAACACGATTCCTATGAAACCCAAGAGCAGGGGCATGGACGGATAGAGACTCGTCGCTATTGGGTGCTGGGACAAACTAACTATCTCACCGGAGCCGAGAACTGGGCAAAGTTAACCACGGTGGGCTGTGTCGAATCTCAGCGACAAATCGGAGATAAAACCACTTGTGAAACACGCTATTACCTGCTCAGTCTGCCATTGGAGGCGGAGCGATTTGCGCTCTCGGTTCGGGGTCACTGGAGAATTGAGAATCACCTGCACTGGATTCTTGATGTCTCTTTCCGAGAAGACCAAGCGCGCTCGACGTTAGGACACAGTGGCGAAAACTTAGCCGTGATCCGCCATCTCGCAGTGAATCTCCTAACTCAAGAAAAGTCTGCTAAAGGCGGGACTCACGCCAAGCGTCTCAAGGCGGGCTGGGATCACCACTATTTGTCAAAGGTTTTATCTCACTCCTCTAGGTCGGCTTCTGAAAGATGAGGAAACATGTGCGTTCGCCCTACTGGATGGGGAGTCTCGCTTGACGATCGCCCAGTCTACCCACTGCTTCTGTTTATCGGAGATCAAAACGGGCGCGAGAAGGTGCAGCTTTGGGTGT
>DATNQR010000442.1:0-2309 GCA_036703905.1 Thermosynechococcaceae cyanobacterium | reverse complement strand
TGGGCAACTGAACTGTTCTATAGCTATCAAACCATCTGCGGAGCCTACTTTTGATGACGATCGGTGACAGTTTGTCGTCTGTCTCCCTTTGAGCTTCAGAAGAGACCAGCTAGATTCCCGAAACCTTAACGGAACTTCACGTTTTTCAGCTTTGCTTGCTAACGCTCACTGCACAGCTTGCTCTTGCCTACCTCGATCGCTTAAGAGAACGATCGCGCTTAATAGAAAGACAAATTTGGGTAGGCTAAACCTGCTCAGATTTTCTTGTCCCAAATTCTCTTGCCTGAGTCTAAAATTTTCTTGATGGTCTCTAGCAACTTCAGCCCATGACTGTCGATCCGACCTCTACCCCCCAAAACCTCAACATTCTGGCTGAAGTGGTCAGAAGGGCGCGCGGTCAGAAGGGCGATCGTCCCCCAACTGCTGCTGTAGTTCAAGCCCTGCTGCAAGCTGAGGAAACAACCCGACAGCAACGGTTGGAGTATCCTTCAGACGCTCTTTTGGGAGAATGGCGGCTCTGCTTCGTTGCCAACCAGAAGATGCGTCAGGGGCAAGACAAGGTAAAAGGTGGTTGGTATGTACCGCAGTTTGCCCCCGCTCAAATTTCCTTCGCTGCTGCGGAGGCAGGGCGATCGACGATCGCTAATCAGGTACAGCTTGGCGCACTGCTGCTAAAACTGACTGGGCCAGCCAATTACTCAGGCAAGAAAAATCTGCTGGCATTTGACTTCACTCGGATACAGCTTTCTTTGGGCAGTTGGACAATTTACCAGGGCAATATCCGAGGTGGACAGACCGAGAAATTCTATGAGCAATCGATCGCCCAGCTTCCCTTCTTTGCCTTTTTCCTGATAACCGATGACTTTATCGCAGCGCGGGGTCGCGGTGGTGGGCTGGCCCTGTGGATGCGAGTGTTGGCAAAGGCCTGATCGTTTCCCTGAAGCAAGATTTGGTAGGATGTCTATTCCGCCCGTTTGAGCTTCTCGTCGTGACTCAGCTATCTCCCCTTGTGACGATCGCAGACCCTACCCCTTGGTCTGCCCTGCTGCAACAGCTCCTCGATCGCCAATCCCTCTCCGCCGACCAGTCCGCCACGCTGATGCAAGGCTGGCTGAGTGAGGCGGTTCCGCCAGCACTGTCGGGCGCAATTCTGGCAGCCATTCAGGCGAAAGGAGTCTCGGCGGCAGAACTGGCGGGCATGGCTCAAGTTCTCCAGAGCCAATCTGCTCCACTGCTGCCGATCGCCTTGCCCCCCCAGCGTATTGATACCTGCGGCACAGGTGGTGATGGAGCCGGAACTTTCAACATTTCTACGACGGTGGCCTTCGTGGCGGCGGCGGCAGGGCTAAGTGTGGCCAAGCATGGCAATCGATCGGCTTCCAGTCGGGTTGGCTCGGCGGATGTGCTAGAGGCGTTGGGGGTGAATTTGACTGCACCTTCCGAGAAGATCCAGGCTGCCCTTTCGGAGGTGGGAATCACGTTCCTCTTTGCTCCCGGTTGGCATCCCGCTTTGAAAAGCGTGGCGGCCCTCCGCCGAACTTTGGGCATTCGCACAGTGTTTAATTTACTGGGCCCATTGGTGAACCCGATGCGTCCCACAGGTCAGGTGATTGGCGTGTTTAGTGCAAATCTGCTTGAAACAGTGGCGGAGGCGCTGCACCAGTTGGGAGTCCAACGGGCGATCGTGGTGCACGGGCGGGAGAAGTTGGATGAAGCAGGCTTGGGGGATGCAACAGATCTAGCAGTGCTGGCGGAGGGAAAAGTGCGATTGGAAGTGCTGCGCCCCGAGGATCTCGGCATCACCCCAGCGCCTTTGGGGGCGATCGCTGGGGGCAATGTGCAGGAAAACGCGGAGATTTTGCGCTCGGTGTTGCAGGGCGGTGGTACTCAAGCGCAGCAGGATGTAGTAGCGCTGAATACGGCGCTGGCGCTGCAAGTTGGCGGCAGAGAAGCTGACTCCCACTCCGATCGGCTCTCCCTGGCTAGAGAGGTTTTGGCGAGCGGCGCGGCCTGGGAGAAGCTGGAAAAACTGGTGCAATTTCTGCGTTAAGCGACTAAGAGATTAATCAATAGCGATAGCTGTAGACAGACAGTTTAGGATCTTGGGTGTGGGCAACCCTCCAGCCAAGAGTTCTGCCCCTGTACCCCTTCCTAGATCTATGAGGATCTAAGGCTGTGGCTATAGCTGTAGACAGCTGGCTTAGAACGATGCTGAAGCTGGCTACAGCTATACAAATAGTTACTTTCTCAAATCGAGCCTTTTCAAATACTCCCTTACACAGTCACAGTCCCGCCTCTCCTCATCTTCA
>DATNQR010000441.1:0-6281 GCA_036703905.1 Thermosynechococcaceae cyanobacterium | reverse complement strand
GCCGTGATGAAAGACGACAAAGCCTACTGTGGCGAAGCTTGCGCCAACGGTCATCCGTCCGGGCAGGGCTGCGGCTGCAAAGGCTGTGGCTGCGCTGCATAGCGCTCTGTTGATACCCTAATCTGCTGATACCCTAATCTGCATTTTGATAGGCTGAGTGAACATCCTGAAGTAAGATGTGCGCTCAGTCTTTTTCAATTTTTCTCAGTCTTTTTGAGCCGCCCGATCGAGATCTGGCAGAACGCGATCGCAGCAGAACAGGGTTCCTGCCACGATGCACAGAGGCACAGTCACTAAGTTCAGCAGGGGAATGCTGACTAGCCACAGGCAGCTCAGGCAAAAAGTGGCGCTGGCTGGTACGGTTCGCAAAAGGACTCCCAGCTTGCGGCGAAAGCCCAACCGTCGCCGCTCTAAGGACGGATCGAGAAAATCCAGTCCCACCAGTAACGCCGCTAGTCCTACTCCTAGGCCACTGGCGATCGCGCTTCCCACAACGGGCAATGGCAGCAGGTTCAGCAGCAGCAATGGCAACCCTAGCCCGATCACCAGCAGCAGTTTTTTTAGCTGGAACCCGATCGCCCGCCCAATGTCCTCTGAGGCGTTTTGCAGCGTCAAAGCTCGCATGGGGATTTTGCCAAGTTGGGTGCGCTCCACCTGCTCTGCCAGATTGCCATACCAGGGTGCGCCGAAAATTGCGCCAAATTGCACTAACAGCAATCCGGTGAGAATGAACAGCCCGATCGCCAACAATCCTCGCAGTCCTTCATCCAGAAAGCCAGCTACGGCAGGCAACCAGCCTAACAAGCGTGAAGCCCAGAGCGGCAAGGTGGCTACACGCTCCGCCAGCCAGCTAGGAAGATGCGCCGTCCATTGATCGATCGCACCCCATCCAGGCAGCAGCAATCCCAGATACAGCCCAATTCCCAGCACGACGTTAATCACGATCGGCATGACCACACTGCTCCAGAGGGGACGCGATCGGCTCAAAAATCCCAGCGCTCGAAGCGGGTAGGCAAACCCTGCTACAAAGTTTCCCGGCAGCTTCACCACGTGGTGAATGGTTCCTTCTTGAGGTCGATCGTTCATGCTTCCTCTAAAGCGGATGAGTTTAAGTATTTCGTCACCTGGATTTATCTGTAGCTGTAGACAAACAGTTTAGGACATTGGGTTTGGAGGTGTGAAGGCATTGCCCCAGCCAGGAGTTTCACCCCTGCACTCCGGCCTAACCTATCAGGCTATGGCTGTAGCTTTACGATCGTCGGATGTGCAGACAGCACCAATCCTGGCGTTTCCAGAGGGCAGCGACAATCCAACCGTTTTCCTCCAGCGTGTCAGCAACGGGTTTTGCCTGATCCAGGAGAAGACCACTCAGAACGCCCCAGGTAGTTGGTTTGATGATGGTGCTCATTTGGGGAATCAGGTCAATGATCACTTCTGCAAGAATGTTGCAGACCAAGCCATCCACCGGGGCGGGGATCAGTTTAGTCAAACGATCGACGCTACCCTGCTCCACCACCAAGCGATCGGGATCAATGTGGTTGAGTTCGCGGTTTTCCTGCGTGGCGCGGACTGCTAGGGGATCGGTGTCTACAGCGTAGGCTTGACCCGCACCTAAGAGGAGGGCAGCGATCGATAGAATTCCAGAGCCACAGCCGATGTCTGCAATCACTAGGTCTGAGACTGGGTGCTCGGCCATAGTCGCATCTAGCCGCATCTCCAGAGACTCTAGGCAGAGCTGGGTGGTGGCGTGATCCCCTGTGCCAAAAGCAACCCCTGGCTCCAGCAGAATCAGAGTACGATCGGGTTTTTCGGGGAGCGGTAGCCAGGCGGGGTGAATCAAGAGACGATCGCCCACAGGCTGAGGCTTCCAGTACTGTTTCCAGCTACTAGCCCAGTCTTCCTCATCGATCAAATTCCACTGGATCGGCGGACTGGGCAACCCAACACAGAGCGCATCCTGCCGCACCAGCAGCGCCAGCGCTGCCAAATCTAGAACGTGGGCCTGTTCCTGGGGCAGGTAGGCGCAGACCAGACGGGAGTAGCCCTTTGTCTCACTGGAGGTTCCACGACTGCCGAAGGTTTCCATCCGCCAGCTGACGGTTTCTTCTAGGGCTGGATCGCACAAGACTTGAATTTCCCACCAGCTACTCGCCATAAGTTGAATCTTAAGTTTTGAGTGAAGCCTGAATCCTAGAATCTAGGTTTTGAAGTCTTTGAAGTCTGGGTTTTCAGGTGAAGCAGAGCGACTTCATTCTCCCTGGCTTACGCTCAAGTCATAGAGCTTTCCTGTAGGTTAATCTTACGGCACATCTACCCCGCCACTCCTGCACGCCTCTACGCTTCTAATCCATACGCCTCTACTCCCTAGGCCTCTAGCTCGATCGCGTCTATACTCCAGTTCGCGTCTATACTCCAGTTCGCATCTACACTCCAGTTATGGATAACCTTGCTTTTTTCTCGGACTATCTTGCTGCCAGCCTGCGCCTGTCTGTGCCTTTGGCGTTTGCAGCACTGGGTGGACTGTGGTCAGAGCGATCGGGCGTTCTCAACATTGCCCTGGAAGGGATGCTGCTGACAGGGGCATTCGTCAGCGCGACCGCCACATTCTACACCGGAAATGTTTGGCTAGGACTGCTAGGGGCAACCCTCGCAGGCGGTCTGGTGGGATTGCTCCACGCCTATCTGTGTGTGACGCTGCGGGTGAACCAACTGGTGTCCGGGCTGGCAATCAATCTCTCGGTAGCCGGGCTGACGGCGTTTCTGTCGCGGTTGGTGTTTAGCCAAAACACAACCCAGAAACTTGCTGGGTTAAGCGCGATCGACCTGCCTGGATTGGGCGAGATTCCGATCGTCGGCGCGCTGCTGTTCCGTCAAGATCCGTTGGTGTACTCGCTGTTTCTGCTAGTTCCCCTCAGTACCTATGTTTTGTTTCGTACCCATTGGGGCTTGGCTCTCCGGGCAGTCGGCGAATCTCCCCACGCAGCGGCCACTGCTGGGATCGGAGTTGATCGGGTACGCTACTTAAGCGTGGGGCTGAGTGGCTGTCTGGCGGCTTTGGGAGGAGCTTACCTCGTGCTGGTTCATGTCCGCTTCTTCACCGAGGATATTAGCGCTGGCAAAGGCTTTATTGCGTTGGCTGCCCTGATTTTCGGGCGCTGGCATCCAGTCTATGCGGCCTTGGCTTGCTTGCTGTTTGGGGCAACAGAAGCACTGCAACTGCGAATCCAGGCGTTCAACCTCCAGATTCCCTATCAGTTTCTAGTGATGCTACCCTACGCGATCGCCCTGTTTGCGATGGTGGGTTTGGTCAGCAAATCAACCCCTCCTGCGGCTCTGGGTGTGCCCTATGTTCAGGAAGGCTCTAAGGATTAAGAAGGCTCTGAGGATTAAGACCAAGGTTAAGACGCTGCCTCAAGCCACATCTGGAAGCGCTGAGTGAGAACCGCCTGAATTTGTTCTGCCACAGCCTCTTCGGGCTGAGCAGCATCAATGCGGACAATGCGATCGGGATGCTTCGCCGCCAATTCGCCGAAGCCCTGCTGGACTCGCTGGTGAAAGGCTAGGTCGGCTTGCTCAATCCGATCGCTGGCTCCCCGTTGGCGAGTGCGGGACAGACCCGTGGCAGCATCCAGATCTAGCCAGAGGGTAAGGTCACTGGTCAATCCCTCAGTGGCGATCTGGTTCAGATGGGCAATTAGGGACAGGTCAAGGCCGCGCCCGTGCCCCTGATAAGCCACAGTGGAGTCGGTATACCGATCGCACAGCACCAACCCTCCCGCCGCCAACTGAGGCCGCAGAAGGCTCTCGACGTGCTGCGATCGATCCGCCGCATACAGCAGCAGTTCGGCACGATCGGACAAAGCCGAGGCAGTCTGAGTCAAGAGCAATTGGCGCAGGGTTTTGCCGAGGTCAGTTCCGCCAGGTTCGCGGGTCGTGATGACTTGCCCGATCGCGTCCTGAGATTGCAGCCGTGCCAACCAGCCGCTCTCGATTAGCCACTGGTGCGATCGGCGCAACTGAGTGGTTTTGCCGCAGCCTTCCACTCCTTCAAACACAACAAACTTGCCCCGTTTCAAGCTCAACTCCTCACTCTTCTCCAATACGGCAGATTCCAAGGCGGTCTGCTTTGCTAACCTAGACTGTGTAGCCCGCCTTTCCGATCAAAGCTATTATGGCAGGGCTGCATGATGTCGTATTGGGGAAGTTATGGCTCGTTATACCTGCTTGTTCACTGTTGAGACACCTTTGAACACCCTGCACCAGTTGCTTAGTCAGGTTCTGGAGTCTTGCCACTTCGATATCATCTACCAAACACCAGAGTACTTGATGGGGCGGGAAGTGCCAGGACGGGTCATCTTCTCCAAACTGGTAACGGTGGAAGTGCTGATTGATCGATCCAACGCCACTGATCGGGAAGTGCGAATGAATTTTGTGATCAAGAACGAGGAGTTACCGCTCCAAGTGGATAATCACTGCCACCAGATGTTTGACTTAGTGAGTCGGGCGATGGCGGACAACCAGCAGCTCAAACTAATTGAGGCGGTTGCAGGTTAAGAAGTTGCAAGCTAAGAAGTTACAAGTTAGGAAGTCGCAAGCTAAGAACTTGGATTAATCTTCTGGATCACCCACCATGTTTGGGCTGATTAGCGTGATGTCGAATTCATCAGGCGGAACCGTCATAACGGCATCGCGCTTGAGCGAGTAATAAATCGCCTGGACACCCGGCCCAAACACTACCTCATCTTCGTCCAACAAATCGTGGGCCTGGAGCTTGCGACCGTTGATTAGCAGTCCATTCGCGCTGGGCTTGCCCTTAAGATTGCCATCCACGATGCGGTAGTAGAAGGTTTCGTCTTCGTTGGGCAACTGCACCAGGGTGGCATGGCGACGCGAGACGAACTGGGAAACGAGCCGAATATCGCACTTTGGATCGCGCCCAATCGAGTAAACTGGGCCATCCAAAATGTAGTCTCGCCGTCCCTTGTCGTCTTCGATAATCAGGATGTGGTTTTGATGCGGTTCTGAAGGCATTGAACGATCGGGGAGTACAGTTTTAAGGGGTTCAGATAGATTCATCTGAGTCTAGGATAGAGCCAAGAGGATTGGAAGCACCGAAGCAACAATTGTGGCGGAGCAACAACCCTTTACCTAACTCTTAGGATAAAGCGATCGCTCTGATCCAGGATAGATCAGCAGTCATTCGTGACATAGCGAGGCTACAAATTAACGAACGGCTGACGCTGGATCACCTGTCAGCGACCGGGAGAAAGGGAAATAGAGCAACAGGGAACTGAGAACAACACTGACTGAACTGAAGGCCATCATTGCGCCTGCCGAAGCAGGGCTAAGCAGGAACCCGAAGGCTGGCAGCAATACCCCTGCCGCTAAAGGAATTCCCAGCCCATTATAGGCAAAAGCCCAGAAAAGATTTCGACGAATAGTATTGAAGGTCGCCCGACTTAGACGAATCGATCCTACAACGTCTGTCAGCCGATCGCGCATCAGAACCACCCCCGCCGTCTCCACTGCTACATCTGTTCCAGAGTGGAGTGCAATTCCCACATCTGCCTGGGCTAAGGCCGGTGCGTCGTTGATGCCATCACCCACCATTGCCACACAGTTGCCCTGGGACTGAATCTGGGCGATCGCAGCGGCCTTGCCGGCTGGCCCTACCCGCGCCAAGATTTGTTCGGGGGCGAAATTGAGCGGTCGGGCGATCGCCGTAGCAGCTTCACGGCTATCTCCGGTTAGCAAAATCACTTGCAGCCCCATCTGCCTGAGCGTGTTGACCGTTTCCACTGCATCTGGTCGCAGGGCATCAGCCACAGCAATCAAGCCGCTCAGAGAGCCGTTGATCGCCACAAACACCACGGTTTTACCCATTTGCGCTAACTGCTGGGACTGGGCTTGGGAAACGGGATCGATCGCAATTTCCTGCTGCTCCAGCCAGGTTTGGTTTCCTAGCACCACCCGCCTGAGCTTTGACAATTGCACCGTTGCCGCTACGCCTGCGCCTGCTTCCGTTACTGTGTCCTCTGTGGGCAAGAGCGCTAAGTTTTGCTGCTGGGCCTGCTGCTGAATAGCGATCGCCAGAGGGTGGCGGGTGTTGCTTTCAACGCTGGCCGCAAGCTGAAGAAGAGTTTGAGTCGAGCTTTGAGTTGAAGGAAACTCATCCTGTAAAGCTGAGAGTTCAAAACCTCCGCAGGGGAGACAGTCGGTGACGGTGGGGTGACCAGTAGTGAGGGTTCCGGTTTTGTCTAGAACGATCGTGTCTAGCGCGT
>DATNQR010000440.1:0-7053 GCA_036703905.1 Thermosynechococcaceae cyanobacterium | reverse complement strand
TAGCCTCTCTATGCAGGTAGATTCTGCTGTCAATTTCCATCGCACGGTGGAGAGAGTTTATCGAGGCGCAACCAGTTCTTCCATCAGGGCTGCGTCTGCGATCGCCTTGTCTAAACCTCCCTTTTCATCCGTTTTCGGCGCTTCTCCCGAAGACTTCGCGTGGAAATGAATCCCCAACACCGCATCGTACAGAAAACCCAAGAAGTCTTGCTTAGACTGAAGGATGCCCGTGGATTGGGGAGACCCTTTCTCGTCTAGGAGCGGTTTGCTGGCGTAGTAGCCCTGCTGGTACTTGTACCAGGGAATGGAGGGCCAAAGGTGATGGATCAGGTGATAGTTCTGACCCATAATCAGAACGTTTAGTAGGGCACTGGGGTAGACTCTGGCATTCTTCCACCGATCGCGCTCCACGAAAGGACGATGGGGCAAATAGTCGAAGAAGATCCCTAGGGCAAAGCCAACTAAAGCCAACGGGATAAACCAGAAGTTCATCACATAGCCCAGAACGCCAAAATGCGTAGCTGTGAGAACGATCGTCCCCAGCACCGCACGAGCGATAAACCATTCCAGCAACTCATACCTACGCCACAGCCGCCGCCGGAAAAAGTAAATCTCGTGGTACATGAAGCGGGCATTGATTAGCCAGAGCGGGCCCCAAGTGGAGACAATGTGATCGGGGTCGTTGACCGGATCGTTCACGTTGGCGTGGTGCTGCATATGAACTCTGGAGAACACCGGAAACGAGAAGCACAAAAGTAGCGCGCTACCGTGACCCAACAGGGCGTTGACGGTACGGTTGCGATGGGCAACGTTGTGGCAAGCATCATGAATCACCGTGCCGACCATGTGCAATGCCAGGAAGTTAAGACCAAAGCAGCACCAGTCATACCAATGCCAGCAGAAGTAGCCAAAGGTGGTGGAGATCGCCAGCGCGATCGAGGCCAGGAACATTCCCAGCGTCGGGTTAAAGTCTCCGGGGGGGCCTAACAGTTCTTTAGGAACCGTCCGGGGTGCTGCCTCCGACATCGATCGTCTCGCTCCATGTTGACCACTTGGCGTAGTATACGATACCCACTGGAACGAATAAAGTTTTGTTACCAGAACTCATCTCCGGCGCTCAATAGCCCTTATCCACCCCCGAAAACTTCCACATTGGCAAACACCGCCACAGGGGAGCCATGCCCCACCCAGATTGCTTGGTTCGGTTCACCCTTGCCGCAGAAGAACGTGCCGTACATCTCCCAGGTGGCGCGATTGCCCAAATTCACCAGATTGCTCCAGAACTCTGGCGTTGTGCCGCGATAGTTGGGGTTGCGGAGGGTTGCGGTCAACTGTCCGTTTTCAATGCGTCTGGCGTACTCGCAGCCGAACTGAAATTTGTAGCGCTGATCGTCGATCGACCAGGAGCGGTTGGCTTCCATATACACGCCTCGCTCGATTCCACCAATCAGCTCAGTCAGGGTTGCGGTTCCAGGTTCCAGGTTCAGGTTAGCCATGCGATCGATCGGTGGGCGATTCCAGGAACAGGCCCGCGCACAGGCCACCCCCGGAACTTCCAACCGCGCCTGACTCTCCAAACTGCCCACACCCCGCACCAGCACCCCGTCTTGAATTAGATACTCTCGTCGGGCTGGATTGCCAATGTCATCAAAGCTGTAGCTGGCTTGCTCTCCGGCTACAGTGGGGTCAAAGGTGATGTTCATCAAAGGCGAACCGTAGACCCGTTGCCCAAAATCCTGCGGTTGGATGAAGCTGCCGCCTGCGTAGTTGCGCTCGTCTCCCAAGATGCGATCGAGTTCCAGTGGATGCCCAACGCTTTCGTGAATTTGCAGCAACATCTGGTCAGGAGCCAACACCAGGGTTGTGGTTTCAGTGGGGCACTCCGCCGCCGCCAGCAGTTCCAGCACTTGCGTTCCCACCTGCCCCACCCGCTCCCACAAATCCGCCTCCAAAAACCGCTCTAGCCCGCCTTGATAGCACCGAGCTAGCCAGCCATTGTTGCTGCGGCGCTGGGAGATGGGGCCATCCTGAGCCGTAGCTGCGTAGTCTGTACCAATCAGCAGGAATTTCTGGTAGACTTCCGAGCCGTTGCTGCTGACAAACGCGGTTTCTCGCTCCGTGGTCGTGACGCTGGCGTTGGTCTGCACCACTTTGTCCGACACCTTCAGCTTGAGACAAATTCGGCTCAAAATGTCGTTGATCTCTGCTGGACTGAGGGCATCAAATGGTTTCAAGCAGGGGGAAGCGTACTGTCCGGTCACGGTTGGTCGCTCTGCTACCGTGACGGGATGAATCGCCCACTCGCTGGCCGCGATCGCCTGTCGATGGGCCATCTCCGCTGCCGTTTGCAACCCTGCCGCCGTCAGCAAATTCGTGGCGGCGTAGCCCACCTGACCCCGCGCCAAAACTTCCACCATCACGCCCTGGGTTAGCGCTTTTTCGTTGGTCTGGGGCAAGCCATCCCGCATCGATCGTCGCGTCACTACTTCCCGCACTGATCGCAACCCCACCCAGTCTGCCGGGACATCTACCCCCGCCAGCAGCTTCGCCAGTTCAGCTATCATGAGCAACTCGACTAGAGAGGAGACAACCCTTCTATTGTGCAAGGGAAAAGGGAAGATGAGAGGGTGGGCTAGAGGTAGAATGCTCCGATTTATTCGCTATTTGTTCGGTAAAGTGATCTAGCTGAATTTGGAGCAGAGAATCAGTCATGACAATTCGGGTACGAGTGCCAGCTACTACCGCCAACATTGGCCCAGGATTTGATTGTTTAGGAGCCGCCCTGACGCTCTACAACTATTTCCAATTCTCCGAACGAGCCGATCGCTTCAAAATTACCGCAACTGGAGCCGAAGCGGATCGCGTAGTCACGGACGAGAGTAACCTGGTTTATCGCGCCTTTACCCGCTTGTTCCAGCATCTCGATCGCACGCCGCCCCTTGTGCAGATTGAAATTGCTTTAAACGTGCCCTTGGCGCGGGGTTTAGGCAGTTCGGCAACGGCGATCGTTGGGGGATTGGTGGGCGCGAACCTTCTGGCGGGATCGCCTCTGAGTCAAGAGGAAGTGATGCAGTTGGCAATCAATTTGGAGGGACACCCGGATAATGTTGTCCCAGCGCTACTGGGGGGCTGTCGGCTATCCGCTTCGGGGGTCGATCAGCCGTGGCAGTGCCCTCTGGACTGGAACCCGATCGTCCTGCCGATCGTTGCTATCCCCGATTTTGAGCTTTCCACTCAGGCAGCCCGTGGTGTTTTGCCTGCCACCTACTCCCGCGCCGATGCCATCTTCAACACGGCCCATTTGGGATTATTGCTACGGGCACTGGAAACCGGTCGATCGGACTGGCTGCAAGCAGCGCTGCAAGACCGCATCCACCAGCCTTACCGCCAAAGCCTGATCCCTGCCTACGAGGCTGTGCGCTCAGCCGCTCTGAAGGCGGGTGCTCACGGTCTGGTCATTAGTGGCGCTGGCCCAACTCTCTTGGCACTGACCAGTCCCGACACTGTGGGAGCCGTGGAGGTCGCGCTCGCCGATGCTTGGGTCGCTGAAGGAATTTCGGTGCAGGTGCAAGGACTAACGATCGACACTCAGGGCGCTGTAACGGTTTGAATTCGCGCTATTCCTACAAAACTTTAGCGTGAGGATTGCCGTTCCTAAAGGAAATCAGCCTCTGGGAGTCTGTCCGTGTTTCGACCCCAAAGGCTGACCTGCTATTTGCTCCTCACACTGCTCACAATATACCCGGATCTGGGTTTTTAAGGAAGCGATCGCTGTGACACTTTGAAATCCGTCTTGCCTATTGAAATCTGTCTTGCCTGCGTTCCAAAAATCCTTGCCTTGAGCTGAGATTGCTTGAATTCACGGCCTTACCGCATTGCTTGGTCAGCAGTTGTCTTACAGGAGAGATCAGCCGTCAGGTTAGTCATCAGATGTAGGGCTAGGCTGCCCCAGAATTGTTCAGCCAGCCGAGGAAGACACATTCAGTCAAAGATTGAAAGTTGCCAACATGATCGGTCGAATCTCAGTCTAGAATTCGTAGAGAACTCTTGTGAGTGTAGGAGCTTGGAGATTGAATAACGCTGGTTCGCCCAACAACCCGCCGAAAGCGTCGATCGCTCCTCCTGACGATATTCCGGTCGCTTTTCGAGAAACGATCGCTGCACCCAAAGCCCGCTTCAAGGTGAAGTCGGTGCTGCTGTGGTCGGGGTTGGCGAGTTTAGGGGTAATGGCACTACTAGCAGGCGTAGTGTTGGCAGTTCGGCTAGGTCAAGCTTCAAGTCCTGTTCCACCACAGCCCACCGATGCTAAAACGTCCCCTTCCCCTGCGGCCACGCCTGCCGCCGACACAATGCTGGGGCACTACGCTTATAAAGAAGCACCCCAAGCAGAGCTGGAAGCGATCGTCGGAGATGGCAGTATTCGTATGCGTCGCGCTGCCGCCCGTTCCTATCGAGACATGGTAGCGGCGGCCCAGCAAGAAGGCGTGAGTTTGACTCCAATTTCTGGGTTCCGCACGATCGACGATCAGCGTTATCTCTACTTCGATGTGAAGGCCCAGCGGAATCAAGCCCCCTCGGAGCGGGCCAAGGTCAGCGCCCCGCCTGGCTACAGCGAACACCACACTGGCTATGCAGTGGACATTGGCGACGCAAATGTTCCTGCGGTGAATCTAAGTCAGAGCTTTGAGCAGACCGCCGCTTATCGCTGGTTAGAGGCCAACGCTGCCCGCTACAGCTTTGAGATCTCGTTCTCCAAAGACAATAAGCAAGGGGTAAGCTATGAACCCTGGCACTGGCGCTATGTAGGCGATAGCGATAGCCTTAAAACCTTCTACAAAGCGCGGCCCAAATCTTGAGCCTAAATCTTGAGGATGCTGAGGAACTGGAAGGTTCTTGCAGATGGATTTGTTGAAGATGGACTTGATCTCTGCTTTCGCTTGAATCTCTAGCTCTCACCTGATCTCCAGCGCCTACCCGCCTTCAATTTCTGACTCTCTGTAACTTCCCCATGCCTCAGCTTTCCCTCAATCTGGTTGCGCTTGCCATCTTTTTCGTCACAATGACGAGTCTGCTGGGGCCGATCGTTCACCTGTCGCCTGCTGTGCCTGCGATTTTCACTGCGGGAGCGTTGGGATTGGCGGCGATCGATACCCTTAGCTGGCAGGGGCAGGGATCAACCTTGATGCTGGACTGGTTGGCCGGCTTCTCATCCCAGCATCGGGCACGGGTGACGCGGCACGAAGCTGGGCATTTTCTGGTGGCGCACCTGCTGGGCATTCCAGTCACGGGCTATACCCTGAGCGCTTGGGAAGCGTTGCGACAGGGCTATCCGGGGGAAGGCGGTGTAAGGTTCGACTCCCAGGAGCTTGAGTCAGAACTGTCCCAGAACAAGCTTTCCGCCCAACTGCTAAATCGCTACTGCACCATTTGGATGGCGGGGATCGCGGCAGAAACGCTGATTTACGGCAATGTGGAAGGCGGAGGAGACGATCGACAAAAGCTACAGGGAGTCGTCGCTCAACTGCCTCTCCCTGCCCAGGAGCGAGAGCAGAAGCAACGCTGGGCTACCCTGCAAGCCAAGACGCTGCTAGAGAGCCACACAGAAGCCTATGCTGCCCTGCTGGAGGCAATGGAGGCAGGATCATCTGTGGAGCAGTGCGTAGTGGCGATCGAGCAAGCCCAAGAGCAGCCCCAAGCTTCAGAACTCATGGTTGAAAGCGATGGAACTGCGAACTCATAAATGAGCATTTTTCGTCTTTATTCCTCAGCAGGCAAGCTAAGATATTGCTCAGGGAGAGGTGGCAGAGTGGTCGATCGCGTCCGACTTGAAATCGGATGAACCGAAAGGTTCCGTGGGTTCAAATCCCACCCTCTCCGTTCTAGTGGCTTTAATGTCCCTTCAGCATATGGTGGGCAATGAGAAGCTGGGTCAGCGCCAGAGGATAGCTCTGTAGCGTCTCGCCGGTGGTTCCAGTGACCTTGCCTAATTCTGGGTTGGCTTCTCGATCGCAAGCGGTGAGCAGATCGGGAATCTCATCGCAGATGAAATGTTCTAGTTCCATCACCTGGTCACGGGTGGCGTGACCGTCAATTTCCAGCACATCCACAGGTTTGCCCATATCGCGATCGAGGCCCAGGCGAATTGCAGCATTGCGGTAGGCCGCTTCAGGAGTGACGACCTGAGTCAAATCAGGGTGGGGAATGTTGGGACGCAGCACCAAGCGCACATTCAAATGCCCGTTATTTTCGGTCTGCTCGGCAGGCGGATAGAACGTCACCACCAGATCGGCCCACTGGCGCTGCGGCCGAATGAAGTGCTCAGAATCGGGTTCGCGCTTTTGCATCTCCGCAAGAACTTGCTCTTCGCTATAGCCCCGCTTTTGAGTGTCGCGCTTGACCTTCCAGGTGGTTCGCAGCGACTCTGGGGGAGCCAGATAAACCTTGACATCGTAGCAATCCCGCGCTCCACGAGTAGCATAGCCCAACAGTCCTTCCACTATCACGAACCGACTGGGCTTGATGTACTCAGGAGCCGTGAAGGTTCCCGATGAGTGGCTATAGATTGGCTTGAGGATGGGCTGCCCCGTGCGAAGGAGGGAGAGGTGCTGCTGCATAATGTCCAGGTAGTTGCAGTCGGGGTGCAGTGCTGTGATCCCCAATTCGGCACGTTGAGCACGATCGTAGCGGTGGTAGTCATCTGTGCAGATCACCGTGACATCTTCGGGCCCCAGAAATTGAGCAATTCCTTTGGTCAGAGTGGTTTTACCCGCAGCGCTGTCACCAACAATGCCGAGAATGATGGGGCGATTTGTCATGGTTTCTCCTGGGAAAGGTCGAATCAAGCTGGAAACTAGAATAAATTTAAGCAGGTTTAAGCATTGAATCAGTCTCCACGAATAGATTCAGAGCAAATTGTGAGCAAGCCTAACTGAATCGCGCTAGACCAATCCTAGAGTTAGCTCAGAACTTTCAATGCAAAATCCAAAATTAACTAACCAAAGGTTTCCACTATTATCGGTAGTGCTGGTCTTGACTGCTCCAAGCAAGACCTTT
>DATNQR010000439.1:0-2243 GCA_036703905.1 Thermosynechococcaceae cyanobacterium | reverse complement strand
GTGCAGGTAACAAAATTTATGTGGAAAACACTTCAACGCTGGCTGGCTCTGGCTTTGGTGACAGGGGTGCTGACTGTAGCGGGTTGCTCTACTCAGAGCGCCTCCCAGCCCTCCTCAGCTAGTCCTTCTCCTAGCCAAACTGCCGCCGCGCCCACGGCCCAAACGGGTCAACCTCCCGCCGGAGCGCTGCGATTGGAGGGGAAGGCAACCCTAGCGCTAGCAGTAAAGGGGTCAGTGGTGACGATCGATGTTGACGGCACAAATGCACCCATTACTGCGGGAAATTTCGTTGATCTGGTGCAGCGCGGAGTCTACGACGGGCTAGTGTTTCATCGGGTGGTGCGGGAGCCAGAACCCTTTGTTGTTCAGGGCGGCGACCCACAGAGCAAGAATCCTAACGCCCCGATCGAGCAACTCGGCACAGGCAGCTACATTGATCCCGACACCAAGCAAGCCCGCTACATTCCCCTAGAGATTAAGCCGGAAGGGGCGGCAACTCCGGTCTACCATCAAACCCTCACGGATGCAGGGGTGAGCGCAAAACCCAAACTTAAGCACACCCGTGGCGCGATCGCGATGGCACGATCAGCCTTTCCCGATTCTGCTTCCTCCCAGTTCTATATCACCCTGGCAGATGTAGGCTTTCTGGACGGGGGCTATGCCGTGTTTGGCTATGTAACTCAAGGGATGGAAACCGTGGACAAGATCCAGCAGGGCGATCGCATCGAATCTCTGAAAGTTGTTAAAGGCTCAGAGAACCTGAAGAAGGGCTAGGGAAAATTGCCAGCGCAGTCATGGAAGTTGTAGTGACTGGAATTGGGTTGGTCTCGGCCTTGGGCTCGCGGGAAGCAACCTGGAAGCACCTTCTTGCTGCTCGATCGGGGATTCGATCGCACCAACCCTTTCCAGAACTCCGCTGCCAGCCTTTGGCGTTAGTGGGAGATACTCCTATCGACCTGGAAACCCTGACTCGGATAGTGGTTGACTTAGCTTTGACCGATGCAGGCCTATCTCCGCCGTTGCCTGACTGTGGTGTGGCGATCGGCTCTAGTCGGGGCCAACAATCTCGATGGGAACAACTCATCCGTAACTCCTCTGCTCTTCCCACTTGGCTTTCCACGTTACCCCACGCGGCGGCACTCGTCGCCGCTCGTCAGGTCGGTTCAACTGGCCCAGTTCTATCACCTATGGCGGCCTGCGCGACTGGGTTGTGGTCGCTGGCTCAAGGCTTTGAACTGATCCAGACTGGGCGCTGCCAGCGAGTTCTGGCCGGGGCAGTGGAAGCGCCAATTACACCCTTGACCCTAGCGGGATTCGATCGCATGGGCGCACTGGCTAAGACTGGCTCTTATCCCTTCGACCACGATCGTGAAGGGTTGGTGCTAGGAGAGGGCGGTGCGGTGCTGGTGCTGGAAACGGCAGAAGCACGGAAGCGAGACGCAAAGATTTATGGTCGCATTCTGGGCTTTGGAGCAACGGCCGATGGCTACCATGTCAGTGCACCAGAGCCGGACAGTCGATCGGCAATCATCGCCGTGCAGCAATGCCTCGATCGCAGCGGTCTTAGTTCGTCTGAAATTGACTATATCCATGCCCACGGGACTGCTACCCAGTTGAACGATCGCAACGAGGCGCGGCTGATTCAGGGCCTTTTTCCTTCAGGCGTACCCACCAGTTCCACGAAGGGCGCGACAGGTCACACGATCGGTGCTTCAGGTGCGTTAGGAGCAGCATTTTGTTTACTGGCAATGCGCGATCGGCTGTTGCCGCCCTGCGTTGGATTGCGCCAGTCAGAATTTGACTTGAATCTAGTTACTTCTGCCCAGCCTGCTTCCGTGGAGCACACGCTGTGCTTAAGCTTTGGGTTTGGCGGTCAGAATGCGGCTTTGGCTTTAGGCTGCTGATCCAGAATCAACTTGCTCCCAGATCAAGTCGTCCTGGCGATTTCCAAACCCTTGCATCAGGTTCAGGTGTAGGGTGGAGAGTGGTAGCAGGTGGTCAAGCTCAACTCAAATTAGCTCCTGAGTAACTCCCATGAAATTCAGCGAATTGGTCGAAAAGCTGAGGGTCGATAATCCCCTCCTAACAGTTCACCTGAAGGATATAGAAATCACAGGAGTGGCAGCAGTACATGAAGCCAGCCCCGGCACTCTCAGCTACATTGAGGGCGGCAGATTTGCAGCCCAGATGCAGACAACCGCCGCCTCCGCGTTGATCTTGCCCAAAGACGCGGCACTTCAGGC
>DATNQR010000438.1:0-3380 GCA_036703905.1 Thermosynechococcaceae cyanobacterium | reverse complement strand
CACGGCGAAGCTTCTTCTCCAGTGTCGATGATTCTGGCAGGGGTGTTACTGAAAATGGGCGGGTATGGGCTGATCCGGTTGAACTTGGAACTGCTGCCGCATGCCCATGTGTATTTTGCGCCAGTGTTGGCGATTTTAGGGGTGGTCAACATCGTCTATGGGGCGCTGAACTCCTTTACACAGACTAATATGAAGCGGCGGTTGGCCTATTCCTCCATTTCTCACATGGGGTTTGTGCTGCTAGGGATTGCTTCCTATAGTGATTTAGGTGTGAGTGGGGCGATGCTGCAAATGCTGTCTCACGGGCTGATTGCGTCGGTGTTATTTTTCTTGGCAGGCATTACCTACGATCGCACCCGCACGATGATGATGAATCAGTTGGGTGGGTTGGGGCAGGCGATGCCTACGGTGTTTGCCCTGTTCACCATGGGGGCAATGGCGTCCTTAGCGTTGCCGGGGATGAGTGGGTTTGTCGGAGAGCTGGCGGTTTTTGTCGGCTTGGCCACAACGGACATCTATGGTTTGACCTTTCGCTTGGTGACCATTTTCCTGGCGGCAGTGGGGTTGATTCTGACGCCGATCTATCTGCTGTCGATGGTGCGGCAGGTGTTTCATGGAGCCAGCGCTGATCAAATGTGTGAACTGGTGCCTGCCTGTGACCTGAATGATCTAGATTTGAAGTCCCAGGGCAACCAAGAGGCGAACTGTTTTGGCACGGACTGTGTCTTGCCAGAGGAGGCAGAGTTTAAGGATGCCAATTACCGGGAGATTTTTATTGCGGTTTGTTTTCTGGGGCTGATTATTGCGATCGGGTGTTATCCCAAGTTGGCGACCCAAATGTATGACGTGAAAACGATGGCGGTCAATGCCCAGGTGCGGGCGGCCTATCATGAGGCTTTTCCAGAGGGGTTACAGCGCTCGGCGCAGGGGCGATGGAGTCCTGCGATCGCAGCAGGGCTGATCCATCAGTCGTAGAAAATAGAAGATAGAGCGGTTGTTACCTAGAACTGGTGGTCGCATGAGTCTCATTGGCTCAGTTTGTCGAGTAGGGAGGACTCCTTCAATGTTTAGGCTAGCTTTGTCTTCTCCGTTGCTCTCGCCTTTCGGTTTCGAGAGTGCCACAAGATTCAGCCATGCATCGTTGAGAGCCTCCCCCTCACAGAAGCCTGCCTGCGGTTTTCCCGCACAAGCCTCTTCACTCAATCATTCACCCAACCGGAAACAGCGAGACTAAGCGTCCTGGTCGTGGCAATGGAAATCGCACCATGTACCTGAGAAAGCGATCCCAAGTAAAGCTACGACGTTGGCTACGCCGATTTAACCACTTGAACAGGAGATTGTGGACGGCTCGCTCAAATTGGTACAGCGCTCGACTATTGTCGGTCACCCCAAAGTAGTTGAAGTGCCCTCGCATCTTGTTCCCAATCGCTTGCTACAACTGCGGTAACTTGCGGGCATTACGTTCTTGGCGTAACCATTGTTTCAGGTCTACCAGAGCACGTCGCAACCGCTGCTTCCAGGTTTTGCGCTTTAACCTGACCTTTCCCGTCCGGCTGCGTTCCCAGTAATGGGTGAAGCCGAGAAAAGCAAAAGTGGGGAGTTTATTTCCACTTTTGCTTGCCTGCCAAGCGGCTTGTTTGCCAAAGCGCAGCAGTTGGGTTTTGACTGGGTTGAGCGTGAGCCCGAATTTTGCTAACCGTAGTGGCAAGACCCGCATCAAGCGGTGAGCGTCGTCTTCTCGTTCAAACAATACCATCGTGTCGTCGGCATAGCGGATAATTGAACAGTATCCTCGGCAGTGTTGTCGCACTACTTGACTAAACCACTGGTCTAGAACATGGTCAAGGAAGAGTTCGCAATCACCGGAGAAACAATGGAGCCTTGTGGGCTGCCCAATTCATCGACCACTACCCCTCCAGTCGTTTGCATACCTGCCTTCAGCATTCGTGCCATCAATCGCAGAAAGCTTCTGTCTTTGATGCGCGATGTCAGGACAGAGAGGATCTCCCGGTGCGGCATGGTGTCGAAAAACTGAGCCAGATCCAAGTCCGCCACCCAATTCACCGGTCGCCTCATCATCTCCTCATTGAGTTGTCGCAGCGCATCGTGGCAACTCCGCCCGGTCCTAAACCCATAGGAGGTGTCAAGGAATTTCGGTTCATAAATGGCTTCGAGGATCCGTCGTGTCATCGCCTAGATGATCTTGTCCTCTATGCAGCTGATCCCAAGAGGACGGGAGCACCCGTCCTCTTGGGGTATCTCCACGCGTCGCACCGCTTGCGGGCAGTACGACAGCTGGTGCAGTTTTTGGTACAAGCGCTGGAGGTTGTCCTCCAAGGCTTCGCCGTACTGCTCCTTGGTCACGCCATCGATGCCAACTGCCTTTTTGCCATCAAGTGACTCAAAGCAGACTCGCAGATTCTTCACACTAAAGTGGTGCATCAATGTTGAGAAACAGGTCTCTGGCTGTTGGCGTGCCCGTTGGGCTATCCGTTCGACTCCCGGTATCGCCGTTGTTCCACCTCTGGGTGTGGTTGGCGTTGCCATCGAACCGGTGGTTGCATGTGTCCCCCTTCGCTCCATAGGCGTTACTCTACTTCGTCACTACTATGAGGACATCCGACTTCCCATCGACCATTGGGCTTGCTTCCAGTTGTCTGGTTGTGCTGCCCTACCCCTGGAGCGGAGGAATCGATGGGCTCTCCCGAGTTCCCGACTTTACCTTGGTCACGTGCTACGGTCTTTAGACCCCGGTGGACCCGCCAAAGCCCTGGCAATTGGCTTCTTTGGTGTTGCCTTCCGCTTTGCTAACAGCGTCGGCATCCACGGTTTCATTTCATAACGGGGCTCAATCCCTTCACGCTGTCGCATTGCAGCCCATGACCTCCTTGTGTATGCTTCGCCCTCGTTGTTACCAACGCTGACGCAACACTCAGTACCTGGTGCCTTGCCAGGGCTTCCAGAACTGGGACTCTCACCCAGTAGACAAAGCCGAGCTTCGCTCGGCGCAGTAGCAATGGAGTTGAACTCAGCGGAGCAGTCGCCCACTCCGCTGGTCTTCAGAACCGTGCATGAGACTCGTCGCCTCACACGGCTCTTCAACCGTTCGGTGCTTGTCACGCAGACTTCGGTGCAATTGGTCGTGGCAATGTTGATGCAGTAATGCCAGATTACTCTGTTGATAATTGGCAGAGTTGCCGTCCACATGGTGAACTTCCATCAGATCCTCTGACTGAAAATACAATCCACACGATTGACACTTTCCCGATTGAGCCACCAACCGTTTGATGACCGTTGGTTTGATGGTCGGAAATGTGCCTGTTCGTTGACTCCAGTAAACCCAATCACCGTCATACGGGCTGCGGTCACCTTTCACCTTC
>DATNQR010000437.1:0-5145 GCA_036703905.1 Thermosynechococcaceae cyanobacterium | reverse complement strand
CGATTTTCGATTTTATCGCCACTATCATCGCAGCGCTGAAAGCCTCCAACGGTGAGGTCTATCGCTACCCGTTCGCAATTCGGCTGCTCAAGTGAGCGTGGGGGGATTAACTAACTATCCCTAATGAGACCCTAATGAGAGGTTTTGGGTAGCGGCAGTGAGAACGATCGCAGTCAACTCCGCCAAAACCATAAAGCTGTATTAAGAACAGTACAAAAAGATTGAGAACCTCCCTAGCTTCGACTGAAAGCTTTACCTTATAGGTTTACACCAATTTTTTCAGAGGCAAACCATGAGCAACAACGCGTCACGGTATCAGATTAGCTGCACCCTTTCCTTCGGTGACGTTTACGGTCAGATTATTGTCTGGCTAATCGTGATTTTCCTCAGCCTAGCGGCCGCGATGGCGCTGATGGGAGCCAGCCGTCCCGTGTACGCTCTGGCCACAGTGGGGCTGATCCTGGTTCTGTCTTTGCCCTTTTTGTTGTTTGCCTTTGTGACCACGCTGCTGAATCACATTGAGCTGGTTTCTGTAGATGCGATCGCCAAGCCCATAACCCCCACATCTTCCAATGTGGTGAGCCAGCGCCCAGCGCAGGCGGCGGGTTAGTGCCCGGTGATTGTCCTTGCATTCCCTTTTCTATTCCCTCAAAGTCAGAAGTTAGAAGTCGGCTTTAGGCGCTCCCAACTTCTGACTTTTCGTTTTTCTCTGCTGTTCCGGTTTCATACCCATGCTTGAGCACGATGTTGTCATCATCGGTGGTGGCCTGGCTGGTTGCCGCGCTGCCCTGGAAATTGCCCGCACTGATCCCAGCCTCAGCATTGCGCTGGTGGCCAAAACTCACCCGATTCGATCGCACTCCGTCGCTGCCCAGGGAGGCATCGCTTCAGCCTTGCAGAACGTTGACCCCAGCGACAGTTGGGAAGCCCACGCCTTTGATACGGTTAAGGGCGGCGACTATCTGGCGGATCAGGACGCAGTGAAAATCCTGACCCGCGAGGCCCCGGACGTGGTGATCGATCTGGAACACATGGGCGTATTGTTCTCCCGGTTGCCGGATGGCCGCATTGCCCAACGGGCCTTTGGCGGGCACTCCCACAACCGTACCTGCTACGCCGCCGATAAAACTGGTCACGCCATTCTGCACGAGTTGATCTGCAACCTGGGTCGCCACGGCGTTCACATTTACGAGGAGTGGTATGCCCTGCGGCTGATCCTGGAGGACGGACAGGCGAAGGGCGTGGTGCTGTACCGGATTGTGGATGGGCAGTTGGCAGTGATGCGGGCCAGGGCCGTGATGTTTGCGACTGGGGGCTATGGGCGTGTCTACAACACCACCTCCAACGATTACGCCTCCACCGGAGATGGTCTGTCGATGACGGCGCTGGCGGGGTTGCCGATCGAAGATATGGAGTTCGTCCAGTTCCACCCAACGGGGCTGTATCCGGTGGGAGTCTTGATTTCGGAAGCCGTGCGGGGCGAAGGCGCGTACCTGATCAACAGCGAAGGGCGGCGGTTCATGGAAGACTACGCTCCCTCGCGCATGGAACTGGCCCCTCGCGACATTACCTCTAGAGCCATCACTCGCGAGATCCGCGCAGGGCGCGGCATTCAAGCCGACGGCAGTGCAGGCGGTTCCTTCATCTACCTCGATCTGCGCCACATGGGTCACGAGAAAATCCATAGCCGTGTGCCCTTTTGCTGGGAGGAAGCCCACCGCCTGCTGGGGATTGATGCTGTCCACCAACCGATGCCCGTGCGTCCGACGGTTCACTACTCTATGGGCGGCATTCCAGTCACGACGGAGGGACGGGTTCGCAGCAGCGCTGAGGAGCTAGTCGAAGGATTTTTTGCTGCTGGGGAAGCGGCCTGCGTGTCGGTGCATGGAGCCAATCGGCTGGGCAGTAACTCGCTGCTGGAATGTGTAGTGTACGGGCGTAGGGTTGGAGCAACGATCGCTCAGGATGTTCAAACCCGCAAGCTGCCCGACGTGAACGAAGCCCAGTACCTCACTGAAGCGGCAAATCAGATTCAAGCGCTGCTGGATCAGCCGGGACAGTATCGCATTGGCCAAATTCGCCAGGACTACCAGGACTGCATGACCGAACACTGCGGCGTGTTCCGTACTTCCAGCGTCATGCAGGCTGGCCTTGCCAAGCTGAAGGAATTGCAGCAAAAGTACAGTCAGGTAAGACTGGACGACAAGGGCAACCTGTGGAACAGCGAGATTATCGAAGCCCTAGAACTTCGCAGCTTAATGATTGTGGGCGAGATGATCTTGACTTCAGCCCTGAACCGCCAGGAAAGTCGCGGCTCCCACTCGCGAGAGGATTTCCCCGATCGCGACGACACCACGTTTCTCAAACATACCCTGGCCTACTATTCCCCTGCCGGAATTGACATTGCCTACAAGCCTGTGACTATTACTCAATTCCAGCCCCAGGAGCGCAAGTATTGAAGCGCGATCGTTCCGGCGATCGGCTTAGCTGAGCGAACGTTTGGCAAAGGTTGTAGCATTTCCTTTGCTTTACGTTTGATTGAACCTGGCTATTTATCTAAGGGCAAGCTATCTAAAGGCAAACTATCTAAAGGCAAACACTAGACTCAACTGCCAATCTTGGCCGCGACGATCGATCTGCACTTGCCGAATAAACTCACGGAAGTAGAAGCGGCGCTCGGTTTCGGACAAATCCAGCCAGAACTGAGGCAAGGAAACAGTCTGGGCGATCGCCTGCAACTCCACAGGTGGCAACTGGGCCCGCTTGTCCTGGAGCGCAGCGATCTCTGTGCGAATTTTGTAGACCCGCAAATCGGCGGTTGCCTGATCCAGCACTCCACTAACCACGAGGGGCGGCAGTTGCTCCAGAATGGCTTGTTTAGCGTCGATCGCCCCGTTGATGCTCTGCTTCACTGCCTCCATATCCGGCATATTTACCCTGGCGATCGCTGGGGGTAGCTGTTCGCAGATCAGCTCGATCGTGCCCTGAAGCACTTGCTCGTAAACGATCGCTCTGCACTTGGGGCGGTTGGGGCAAGCGATGGGGCGGAGGTAGAGATACTCCCGCGATCGCCGAGGGGCAGTGACATGAGCAACGGTCATAGTGGATTGACAAGCTCCACAGACCACCAGACCGGCTAGCGATCGGGGGGCACTGGCGGTGCGGGGCGGTAAACGACGATTGCGCCGCAATAGGCGATCGATCTGGGCAGCTTCATCCCGCGACAGGATGGGCGCGTGGGCATCGGCGATAACTTCACCATTCTGGTATTCCAGGTCGCCCCGATAGACCGGATTAATCAGCCAGCGATGCCCTGTGGAGGCGGCGATCTTCTTGTTGTACTTTTTTGCCAGATAGCGCACCGCTCCTCGGAGTGAGCCGTAGAGCAGAAATTGTTCAAAAAATTCCTTCACTACTGGAGCCGTGGCTCGATCGATCACATAGCGATTTTTGCTGCGACGGTAGCCGTAGGGCGCTCGGCCGGGGGGCGGGGCGGATTGGATACGGTTGTGAGCGTGACCCTGCCGAATGCGGTAGCTGCGCTGGTCGTGCTGGAGTTGCTGAAGTTGCTGAAGCAGGTTGGCGGAAAGGTGAGGCAGAGGGGAAAAGTCGATCGCGACGGGTTGAACGTTGAGGGCTTCGAGTTCAGCAAGGCGAGCTTTTATCTCTGGAAGAGAGTCGCCCAGTTCTTGCAGATGGCGGATCAGGAGGTGGCTGGTAGGGCTGGTTCGGCAGTCTTGGAGAAGCTGTTGCCACTGCGATCGGGCTGGTTTGCGAGGGTTGCTCTCGGAGTTGACCGCGAGATCCTGGTAGACCTGATCGATCTCCCAACCCCATAGCGTCGGGTCGGGGGCTGGCTCCAGCAGCGGATCGCTATAGAGGTAAGCAATGATTCTCATGACGATCGGGATAGCCTCAATGACCGAGAGCTAGGGATTAGTGGCGGTTAGGTCGATCGTGTAGTTCACAGCGTCTGATTGCTGAGAAACAACCACAATCTCGTACAGTCCAGCCTCCGTTAGCCTACCCGACCACCCCACCTCTGCTGAATCTTCCAGCAGCGCGGCGGCTCTAGTAGTGGGCGGATAGAATGACAGCGAAAGTTGCTTGGGGGCTTGAAGCTTAAGCTTCAACACTTGGGCTTTGCTGAGGCTGGCGAGATAAGCCTTGCCCTCGCCAGGTTTGAGTGTGCCTTTCATTTGATAATCAGTCGCACCAGGCGCAAACTTGACCTGCTCTAGAGTAGAGCCAGCCTGAAGCGATTTGACCTGATCCGCAGATATTCCCTGCCACACTTGCCCGATCGGTTTCTGCAACAGGTTTGGATCGCGGGGGGCATTGGGAAACAGAGTGAAGAAGCGGGCATCGGCGAGGTCGTTGAGGGCCCGACCGCTCAGGTTGATCTGGTTAACGGCAGCACGGCGCTGCTCCAAGTCGGCTTCGGTGTAGCGTCCTAGACGCGATCGAGCTTCGGGACTCAAAGCCTCGAGAGGGCCGAGCAACTGAAGGGCTTGCTTGTCCCAATCTGCCCGGAGAGGTGCGTCTGCGTCGCCTCTGCCCAGCGATCGCCCGATCGGATGCTTGGCAAAAAAAGCTTCATCCACCAGGCTGACCAGAAATCCTTCATCAATTCCCAATTGACGACGGCGACTGTCGATCGCCTGCTTACGCTCCCGCTCTGTTTTGGGAACTGAGGGAGCAGAATTACCAGTGCTTGCCCCTGGCCAGCCGAGGGAGGGAAGCTTCACGGGGAATTTCCAAAACGGCTGCACGGTCGTGCGATTGACCTGCAACACACCGTAGACCGAGCCAGCCGCCAGCCCCAGCAACAGCAGCAATACCAGCCAGCCTAAGTCTCGTGGTTTGCGGGGCTGAGCCGGTGGAGAGGGCGCAGATCGCGCTGGAGAAACTGCGGACGCAGCGGCTGGTGCAAGGGCGATCGTGTTGGGGTACACACTGGCGGACTGGGACGGTTCTGGCACATCTGGCACAAATTCTGGTGGTTCTCCCAGCGCTTGCAGAACCTCGATCGCGGACTGGTAGCGCTTATTGGGATAAGGCGACAGCATTCTGTCCAGGACGTTGACCAGCGATCGACTCAGCTTTACTGTTTTTTGCCACTGGCGGCGATCGTCCTTCAGCAAG
>DATNQR010000436.1:0-9132 GCA_036703905.1 Thermosynechococcaceae cyanobacterium | reverse complement strand
ATAAAACTCGCTAGCGTGCGCGTAGAGCGTGGTGATGCTGCCACCGTGATCGATGATCACGGTGTTGCCGTAACCGCCATACCAGCCAGCGAAAATCACTGTGCCGCGATCGGCCGCCGAAATAGTTGAGCCATAGTTCGCGCCGAAATCTACGCCTGCATGGAACTTTTCATAGCCCAAAATCGGGTGCAACCGCCAGCCGAAGGCACTGGTGATCTCACCTGTGCTAGGGACAACCATCTGCCCTGTGCCGCGTAGCGTGATGCCGATGGCGTTTTGGGCAGAAATCTTCTGCTGAATCAAGGCCACCACGTTCTGCGAGTCTCTGGCTAACTGAGCTTCAGCCGCCTCCAGCGCTCGACGATCGCCCTTCAGCCGTGTTATCAAAGCTTTCTGAGCAGTAGCTTCCGCTTGAATATCTGCTTTCTGAGCTAGAAGGCGCTGGGTCAACAGGGCAATTTCGTTCTTTTTCTGCTCAACCTGGTTGCGGTGGCGATCAACACGCTCTGTTTCAGTTTTCAGGCTGCTCAACATTTTCTGATCCGCCTGATACACCCGCCGTAACTGATGGCGACGATCGAGAAATTGATTCAAGTTCTGGCTCTGAAGCAGCACTGCCCAACCGCGATCGATGGGTTGCCGTTGCAGAAACCGCAGTCGCGCCACAGTGGAAACCTGCCGTTGCTGATAAAACCTTTCTGTTTTTGCCAGTGATGCCTCCAAGGTTTTGAGTTCCTTCATGGCAGTTTCCAGACGGGCTTGGCTGGCTTGAATCTGGCTGTCAGTGGCTTGAATGGTTTGCTGCAAGCCGTTCAGGTTTCCCTGAGTGGTTCGCTCTAGAGAGCGCAATCGATCGCGCTCCTGCTCTATCTGCGATCGCTGCTGGTCAATCTGCTGCTGCTGCTGCTGAAGAGTCTCAAGACCAGTCGTTTGAGCTAGAAGAGTGGGTTGAGCAACGCCGGGAAACCCGATCACCAGCAGCAAACTCAAGGACAGCAAGCTCAAACCCACCCAGAAATGGGATTTGAGCTTCAGGGACTTAAGCACCGATCGCACTGACCGAATCATCTCCCATCGCACTAACCGAATCATCTCCCCATGTCATGCCGCAAACAACACCCCATTATGTCCGAGTTACCGAGTTGGGCCGATAAATCTGAGTGGACTGAGGAAAGGGAGCGGTTGAGTTAGGATGAGCCGTTAAGATGAATCGCTAGAAGCACCTAACTCGATCGCTCTAACGAGACAGGAAGCGACGGCGCGATGACAGAGCGAACTTGAAGATTTCCTTGGTGGGCAGTGGGACGGGGAGTCAAAAAAGGACTCATAATCTTGCCTAACAGTTCGTTGAAATGGCAAGCGGCAGCGATATCAGTTTGCATCTTGCGACGGTAGCGTAGATAAAATACGGCTAGTCGATAGGAACGCACCACTACAAACACCATTGCGAGGAGAGGCGCGAAGGGACGTAGCCACGGTTGCAGTTGGCCTACAAAACAGGCATAGTTTCCCAACCCACTGCCGACTGCGATCTTCAGCAGATACTCCCGCTCCCACCGCTGCGCCGGGATGTGATGCCAAACTTCTAAATCCGGGTTGTGCCACACTTGCCAATGACTGGTGTGGATGTAGCTCACCGCCTCAATATCTTCTGCACTGCCTTTCCCAAACCTCGCGTTGATATTTCTACCTCGCAGGCGGCGGTGCTGGGGAACGCACTCCTTCCAGGCTTGCTTACGGATCACTAGACCTGGACCGATCGGCACAATGCGATGAAACGAGCGAGGATACTGGTAGGCCGTTGAGCCGCGATCATCCACTGCTAGAAGATAGCTCACCTGTCCAAAGTAATCTGGTGGGGTATCCTCCAAATAAGGATGGATATTGCCTCCGTAAGCCCCAATCTCAGGGTGGTCAGCGCCGAACTGAAACGCCCTTGCCACCCAATCTGGCCCGGGCCAGTTGTCGTCATCTAGAAACCCAATCAGCTCGCTATTGGCCTCTGCAATACAGCGATCGCGGGCAAAGGCTGCTCCTTGTCGCGGCTCAAACACATAGCGAAACGGAACAGGTAGAGACCATTTCCTTTGGTGATCAGCAATGATCTTTGCGGTTGCATCCTGACTGTTGTTGTCAATTATTAGAACTTCCCACTCAATCTTCTCTGTTCCCTGCTGCTCCTGAAGCTTCTTCAGAACTGTAGGTAAACGTTCAGCGCCATTGAATGTACGAATCGCAACGGTGAATTGAGTGGGCATAACTTTTAGGAGGGTAGAGTGCTTTTTCGTGATTCCCAGGCCTCTCCCCTCACTGTGATTTTGCCTTGAAAGTAATAGTCAGACAGGCATTACCAGGAAGATGAGCTAGAGAGGACACCACATGACCTTAGATAGCGTGAGTAGACAAACAGCTTCAGATTGAGCGCGCCTACATTATCTAATCTAAACCCATCTGAGCTACTGAACTCAGTCCCAAAGCGATCGCTTTGGGACTGGCCTAATTCGCTAAAACGAGCCTCGAATTGGAGCAACTTCGCTCGGATTCGATCACTCAAGAACGGAAAAGCTTCAGCAGTTGCAGCTTGGTCTAGCCTTTTTAATTCATAGCACTTGCTTCTGAAGCTACACATCGCGAAATTCACCGATCTGGGCGATCTGTTATGCAATATACAACTTCTGATGGAGGAGGAGAAAGACTGAGGTTTCTATAATCGGAAGCAGTCAGATGAGAAGTAGGAAACCTTGCTCAACTGATTTATTAAACTTACAACAGGAGAAAAATATGAGTTTAGAAGAAAAAGCTAAGGCGACTGCCAAAAACGTTGAAGGCAAGATTCAGGATGCCGTTGGTAAAGCAACGGGTGATGTGGGCGATCAAGCTGAAGGCAAGGCCAAGCAGGTTGAAGCGTCTGCAACCCATGCCAAAGAAGACATCAAAGATGATGTGAAGAACGTGGCAGACAAGCTGTAGACTCAGCTCGTTTGAATTGATTCTGTAGTGTGATCCGCGGGGGAGCATCTTGGTGTTCCTCCGCCGATTGACGCTTGGGTCTATGGCTGTGGTTCAGTCATTGCGGATCTCCACTGCAAGTACATAGCGGCCCAGTTGAGTTTGTTCTGACCAAAGCTCGTATTCCACTCGTAGTTCGATCGCCCTCGAACCAAATTTTAGGTCGAGGTTGCGGGTAAAGTTTCTCAAGCAAAGCGGACGGGAGCGATCAACCTCGCACTGAAGCGAAAACTGACTCAAACCGTATAATCCCCGTTCCCATAGGTGGCGATAGGTGAAACTACCGTTTCCCTGCATAGTGAGGACAGCACGATAGGGCGAGAACTCCAGCCACAACAACCGGGGAGTAATGACGGTGGAAGTTGTGAGGGTGGCTTTGCTGAAGGGAATGTCTCGATCGCGCACCACGGGTTCCGTCATCAGCAGGTGAAACTGCTCCTGATCCTTCTGATACAGGGTCGCGGTTGTTTCCAGTCCAGACCAAATCGGCAGGTCGGTGGAGGTGAACAGCAAGGAAACTAACTTCTTGGGATGGGTCAGCATGAAGGGTAGCAATAAAGGCTGACGGATAGAATTTTCAGTGCGGCAGGCAGGGAACGCGGTAGGATTGCTAACGCAACCGATCGCCAGTCTATCTGATCCCCATGCCAGTGCCGAGCATTGTTGTCCTCACTCAGTCGGAATATCAGCAAAATTTGACCATTACGCCTTCGGTCGATCTAGCTTTGCGGGGACGGATTCGTGTACCAGGAGACAAGTCAATTTCCCATCGATCGCTGATGCTGGGCGCTTTGGCTGAGGGGGAAACGACGATTCACGGATTGCTGCTAGGCGAAGATCCGCGCAGTACAGCCGCCTGTTTTCGAGCGATGGGTGCAGAAATTTCAGAATTGAATACGGACGCGGTTCGAGTTCAGGGAATTGGATCAGGGCGGTTGCTGGAGCCGATCGACGTGCTGGATGCGGGCAACTCTGGAACTACGCTACGGCTGATGCTGGGCATTTTAGCTTCTCATCCGGGGCGGTTCTTCATGGTGACAGGGGATGCCTCCTTGCGATCGCGCCCCATGTCTCGCGTAGTCAATCCCCTGCGGCAAATGGGAGGGGAGATTTGGGGTCGCAAAGATGGAGCGCTCGCACCATTGGCAGTACGGGGTCAAGCGCTGCGACCGATGCACTACCAATCGCCGATCGCCTCGGCTCAGGTGAAATCTTGCATCTTGCTAGCGGGCTTGCTGACCGAAGGAGAGACGACCGTGACGGAGCCAGCGTTGTCCCGCGACCACAGCGAGCGGATGCTGCGGGCTTTCGGAGCCAGACTGACGGTTGATCCTGAAACCTATAGCGTCACCGTGACGGGGCCGGCCCAACTCCGGGGGCAAACTGTGGTAGTTCCGGGAGATATCAGTTCGGCGGCGTTTTGGCTGGTGGCTGGAGCGATCGTACCTGACTCAGATCTGGTAATCGAGAATGTTGGCGTAAATCCCACCCGCACCGGAATTCTGGAGGCGCTGGCAATGATGGGTGCAGATATTACTCAGGAAAATATGCGTGAAGTGGCCGGAGAACCGGTGGCCGATTTGCGGGTGCGCTACGCTGGGTCAGCCGATCGCGCCCCCCTGCAAAGCTGCACGATTGGGGGCGACCTGATTCCCCGCCTGATTGACGAAATTCCGATTCTGGCGGTTGCTGCCACGTTCGCTTCTGGAACCACTGTGATTCAGGATGCCGAGGAACTGCGGGTGAAGGAGAGCGATCGCATTGCGGTCATGGCCACCCAACTCAACCGCATGGGGGCACGAATTACAGAGCGTCCTGATGGCTTGGAGATCCCTGGCAATACTCCCCTGAGAGGAGCCGAGGTTGACAGCCACACCGACCACCGCATTGCCATGAGCTTGGCGATCGCTGCTCTCACTGCCACGGGCCAAACCACGATCTACCAAGCCGAAGCCGCCGCGATTTCCTACCCAGATTTTGTCCCAACGTTGCAACAGGTGTGTGGAGAGGTAGGTAATTAAGAGGGACTGCAAGCTTGAGGGCTGGGCGGCTGGGTTTCCACGATCGCGTCTTTATAGCCTGCGGTGGAAAGCAGCTGAGTGACGACGAACTTGGCTCGATCGTTGGCCCGTTGCAGAATACCATCGTTGCAGGCCGTGGAGACAATGGTTTGCAAGGCCTTCTGCTGGGCCAGGGTTTGCAGCTGCGGAGCCGTGTCTGGGCCCAGTCCTAAGAAGCCGCGATTGTAGTCATACACGCTCGATCGATTGACATCGATCTTGCTGGTAAGGATCTGGGGTGGCGGCAACAAGACTCGCACTCGCTGGCTTTCCACCTTCACGCTGGCTGGAGCAACTTTGCTGAGATCCACGCCTGCCTTCACTTCGCCTTGGGCAATGTAAAGCAGTTTGGTTGAACCAATGACCCAGCCTGCGATCGCCGTGTCCTGATTGGTCGGAACCACTGCCTGCATGGTAAAAACTGCCGTGGTCAGTTCGCTGGCATCCCGTACTTGCTGCACCACCACCAATTGCACATCCACTTTGGGGGATGGCGCACTGAGGAATTGCCCAACGGACGCAAAGAACCGATCGCCCGATCGCCAGGTTTCCAGCCCAACCAGGCAAGTCGCCAGCAATCCACCGCCCACCAGCATCAATCCCGCATTTCTAAGGGGATGCATGGGCGATCGCTCTGACTTTTGCTGACTCATTGAATTCTGTGCCCAGACCGCAGTTTACACACTTGTACTGTTTTTCTGAAACTTGCACAAGGGACGTTTCATAGTATGACGAAAATCTTTGGGTGTTGGTTGCTGAAACCGTCTGTTTGCGCTACAGCTTTAGCGCCAGGCCAGCCCAACGATCGTGCCTCCCAGCCAGAGCAGAAAGCAGAGTCGGGTTAGCCGTAGCGCCTGACGGATTACCTGAGGCGTGATGGGATGCACCGCGTCCCCCAGCAACGGCTTGAATTTCACCACTCCACGGTAGAAGTTTTGTCCGCCCATTTGCACTCCCAGCACCGCCCCATAGACTGCCTCGCTCCAGCCAGAGTTGGGGCTGGCATCCTTCGGCCCGTCTCGCCTGCACAGTCGCCAAACTTGACCCGGCCGCCCCGACAGCAACGCCAGCGATAGCACCACCGATCGGCAGGGAACCCAGGTCAGGTAGTCTTCTAGCCTGGCGCTGAACCAGCCAATGTCGGTGTAGGGCGCTTCCCGGTAGCCGACGGTGGAATCCAGTGTACTGGCGGCTTTGTAAGCCAGGGCTAGGGGCACACTGCCGATCGCCGGAGTCGCTGCGCCGACGATCGCGTAGAACAACGGAGCCAACACCCCATCCGTTGCGTTTTCCGCTACAGTTTCCAGTACCGCTCGCAGAATTTCTGGCTCCGACAAATTCTCAGTATCGCGCCCCACATATCGGCTCAGTAGGGCGCGAGTCTGCACCAGATCTCCAGTCGCTAGCGATCGCAGTACTGCTTCGGCTGCATCCCGCAAACTCCGGCCCGCAAAGCAACTGGCCAGCAGTACGCTTTCCGTAGCTATACCTATCAGAAAATGCAAGTGGTACGCCAGGGACACGATCACCCAGCCTCCTACCGCACTCCCCCCGATCAGTCCACACCCTAGCCCAACGCCCGCCCAGCGTAGCGCTAGAGGAGACTTTAACCGCCGGAGGGTAAAGTCGGTGTAGCGGGCAATCACCCAGCCCATGCCCTGTACCGGATGCCACCAACTCCACGGATCGCCAATCAGAAAATCGAGCCAGGCTGCCAGAAGCAGCGCTGCGGGCAAATCAGGTTTAAACGAAGACAGCATGGGACTTGCGAGAATAGCTGCGGCAACATTGACCAAAGCGAGATCGGTTTCAGTTCAGTCTCTTATACTGAGATGAGAACCATATAAAGTTTTATAACGGAACCTTGCCCAGTGACCCAAATTAACCTCGAGCAGATTTCAGCCCAACTTGACAGCGAGAGCGTCCGCGATCGGATGGTTGCCTTAGCTGCTCTGCGCGAATTCTCTCCTACCGAAGCCGTCCCGTTGATTAAGAAAGTGCTAAAGGATGAGAGTCTTCAGATTCGATCGATGGCGGTGTTTGCCCTAGGGGTCAAGGGTACTGAAGAGTGCTACCCAATCCTGCTGGAACTGCTCACCTCGGAGCCGGATTATGGTATTCGAGCGGATGCGGCTGGGGCATTGGGCTACCTGGAGGATTTGAGGGCTTTTGAGCCGTTGGTACGAGCCTTCTACGAGGACACAGATTGGCTGGTGCGCTTCAGTGCTGCCGTAGCTCTGGGCAATCTAAAAGACCCTCGTGCCTTCGACGTACTGATTCAGGCCCTCGACAGTCAGGAAGTGGTAATCCAGCAGGCGGCGATCGCGGCCCTAGGAGAAATTAAAGCGCTTAACTCCGTGGATGCTATCCTCCGCTTTGCTCAATCCGACGACTGGCTGGTGCGGCAACGATTAGCGGAAGCCCTCGGTCATCTGCCCACACCCAAGAGCATCTCGGCCCTGAAGTATCTGGAGAAAGACAGCCATCCCCACGTTGCCGAAGCCGCCAAAATCTCGCTGCAACGTATTGCAGAGGTGTAGTTAGCGGCGCTGTCGCAAGATAAACTCCGCGATCGCTAGATCTACCGGAGTTGTTACCTTCAAGTTTGTCTCTTCCCCAACCACAATCTTGACGGGCAAACCGCACTGCTCAAATAGCGCCGCATCATCCGTCACTTCCCAGCCTTGCCGAGCGCCGCGATCGTGACAGGCCATCAAATGCTCCACTTCAAACCCTTGGGGCGTTTGGGCGGCCCAAAGCTGCCGACGATCGGGCGTACTCACCACCACCTGACTTGCAGATTCCACCACTTTGATCGTGTCTTTGACTGGAACCGCCGCGATTAACCCAGAGCACTGCAAAATCTCTTCGGCACAGCGATCGAGCAGTTCCGGTGTCACTAGGCATCGTGCCCCATCGTGGATCAGCACCCGCTCCGCCACCGCCGGGAGTCCCTGAAGCCCCCGGTATACCGATTCCTGCCGCGTTACTCCGCCAGGGATCAGGTGAACCATCTTCGACATTCCGACGCTGACAGCAATTTCTTTAAAGTCTGGAAAGTCCTCCGGTTGACCGATTACGCCAATCCAGCGAATTGATCGCGAAGCTTTCGCAGCCAGCAGTGTCCACGCCAGCAACGGTTTTCCCAGCAGCGACAGCAGTAGCTTGTTGCGATCGCTGCCCATCCGACGACCTGACCCAGCGGCTGGAATGAGTAAATACACGACGTTCCTCTAGAGGCAGAAAAGCAGCGCTTAGAACTGCACTAAGGGACTGCACTAAGGGTATTGTTTACTGAGAGTAGCCTGCAAGACGCAAAACTTTTCAGGATCTTCCCCTAAAATAAGGCGAGTTAGCGCAAGAAAACTCAATTATGCGGATAGTAGCCCTCGTCCCCGGTGGAATCGGCGATCAAATTCTATTTTTTCCGACCCTCGAAGACTTGAAGCAGACTTATCCCAATGCTCAAGTTTCTGTAGTGGTTGAACCCAGAGCGAAGGATGCCTACCGAGTTTTCCCAGGAGTGCATGAAGTCATTCCCTTTGACTTTCAGGGGCGGAATAGCTTAGCGGATTTTGGCAACCTGCTGGGGGTACTGCGCGATCGAGAGTACAGCATTGTCCTGACGGTAGGGCAGAGCTGGGGGGTGCGGTTTCTGCTGTGGCTGACGGGGATTCCTACACGGGTTGGGTTTGCAGGTGGAGCGGGCACATTTTTTCTCACGAATCCTGTGCCTTTGAAGCCCAACCAGTACACTGCTGCCGTTTACCACGATTTGTTGCAAGGACTGGACATTAACAAGCCGTGCCCCGAACTTTCCCTCAGCGTACCTGCGAAGGACTTGGACTGGGCTGATGCCGAACGCAAGCGGCTGGGGCTGCAAAGCAGTGGCTATGTGCTGATTCACGGTGGTTCTCCTGAGTCCAGAAAAGTTGATCAGTATCCAGTAGACAGTTGGTTGGGGATCATTCGGGACTTCCAGCAGCGTCAACCCGACTTGCCGATCGTCGTAGCTCAAGGCCCAGAAGACGCAGGCTTCGCCCAAACGCTATTGAAAAGCGCT
>DATNQR010000435.1:0-5141 GCA_036703905.1 Thermosynechococcaceae cyanobacterium | reverse complement strand
GCGCATCGGCAAGGAGATTCCCCTGGCGACAATGATGGGAGAATTGCCCTAGATGGGGCGATCGATTGCCCAGCTCGAAAACTTTCTACCACAGATTCCGGCGGCAGTTCCCCCCGAAACCCCTGTGGAGTGGGAGGTTTTGAGCCTGATCGAGAAGGGCCGGGGCCAAACCTCAAGCTACGACATCAAAAACTCTCCCGTCACAACTTTCATCATTAAGTCGATCGGCTTCTCAGCGTCCAAACGTCTGCTGACCCATGCAAAATCCTTCTTCAAGGGCGAGTTGGGCGCAGAAGAGTTTTTAGACAGGTGTGATCGTCAAGTGGTAGACACGATTGCCAATGGCGTAGTGCAGGTCTTCGAGAATCGTCGCAATGCGCTGCGAGGCAAGAGCGTAGCCAATCGGGTATAGAGCTGACGGCAATTCTAGGGATTGCTTTGAGAGACGATCGGCAAGGTGAACCAGAACGTTGCGCCTGCACCAGGACTGCTGCTGACCCCGATCTCACCTCCGTGGGCCGTAATGATTCTGCGGCAGATATAGAGTCCCAATCCCGTACCGACCGATCGCCGTCCCTGAGAACCACGGGTGTAGAGGTCAAAGATGCGAGTAGTTTCAGCCGTAGGCATGCCAACACCGTTGTCCTGCACTTCGCAGCGCAGAAACCCTGACTCCACGATCGCTCGGAGCGTAATGGCAATCCCAGGCGGGTTATGGTTCAAGGCGTTGGCTACCAAATTAGAAGCAACACGCCAAATTTGAATGGAGTCGGCCCTGACTTGGGGGAGTGAAGCAGAGATCTGGTTGATCAAAGTGGCTCGATTCTGGCTCAGCAATGGCTCTAAATCATTAACCGCTGTCTCCACTACTGACTTCAGAGACACCGGCTCAGGCGACAGACTCATCCTTTGCTGGTCGCTGTTGCAAACTTCAAAAAGCGAGTTGATTAAGTTCAACTGTCGATCGCTGCTCTCCACCATGCGCTCCAGCAGCGATCGCGGGATGGCCATACTATCTTCTGACTTCTTCAGTAAGTTATTCAGTACCAGTAGCGTTCCAGTAACCGGATTTCTCAGATCATGGGAAACCGCGTGAAGAAAAAGCTGTACCTGCTGCCGCGACTCAAACTCCGTCCGTTGCAAGCGCTCGTAGAGGTAGACCGCCAGATCGCAGACGAAACAAAACCAGAACAGATAGAGGACGATCATCAGCAGGAAAATCGATCGTTCTGGCTGCCCGGGCAGGGTGGGCAGCATAGTCAACCCCAGAAACGAGTTGACTCCGTAAAAGTAGAACAACAAGCCTGACTGGGACAGGAGATGCAGTTCCCAACGCACAGGGATCAGCATCGCTTGGAGCAAAAAAACCAGACTCCAACTCAGTACATCGGGTAGAGGAAATCCGTGCAGTGTCGCCATGACTTGCGGCACGATCGTCATAGACCAAGAGGCTCCCAGCAGCAGCAGGGCGGGATAGCGCCGACCCAAAGGAGTGCGGTGCAGTACCAAACACAGCACCAGTAGGGCGATCAAAGCCAAATCGATCGGAATAGTCAGATCCCGTAGATTTTGATGAACGTACCGCATTTCCCAGAGGGGGAAGAAGAGGTTGTAAACATCAAAAGCTACGAAAGTCAGCAGAATGACAAACGCCAACCACAGGCACAGGCCTAGCCGACTCAAGAAAAACCGATGTTGCCAAGCTTGGTATTCGGCAGAGGCAGGAGAAACCTTAAGGTTTAGGAGCGATCGACCTGCTTGCCAGAGGGTATCTAGCCCTTTCTGCACTCGTCCAGGATAGCGATTCAGTTCCATACCCTGACTGCCCTCCAGTTTTCCTACCGTCGCCAGCCTTCTGTCTATGGTAGTGCGACTAGGAAGAAAAACCTAGCCGACGATCGCCCCGCCGTCAGCAGAATGCTTCGAGAACTCGTGCTACAACGCTTTGCCGCCACCCATCAAATACAGCAGCGCCATCCTCACCGCTACGCCACTCGTCACTTGCTGAGAGATCAAACTGAACTGAGGATCATCCATCAAATCTGAGCTGATTTCTACGCCGCGATTTACCGGCCCTGGATGCAGCACTTTGACATCGGGGCGGCAAAGGGACAGGCGATCGCGAGTGATCCCAAACTGCTGATGATATTCTCGCAAACTAGGCAACAGGTGACTCATCATCCGCTCTGTTTGCAGGCGCAGGGTCATGACGAAATCAGCATCCTGTAGAGCAGGCTCCAGTGACCAGTGCAGATGGATCGGTGGAGAAGTGGAGTTAACGAAGGCGGCAAAGGCTTGGGGCAGTAGGGTTGGCGGAGCAGCCAGATGAACCTCTGCACCGCTAGTGATCAGGCTCCAGAGGTTCGATCGAGCAACGCGGGAATGGAGGATGTCGCCCACGATCGCAATTTTCTTGCCCTTCAGGAGAGACGACTGCGGCTTTGTAGGATCGAGCAGGGTGCAGAGGGTGAACAGATCCAGCAGTGCCTGAGAAGGGTGTTCGTGCTGCCCGTCGCCCGCGTTCAGCACTCCGACTCGCACACCGAGGCGATCCATTTCGTCGGCGATCGCTTGGGGCACTCCAGCTTCCCTATGTCGAATCACCATCATGTCAGTACCCATAGCCAGATAGGTTTTAGCCGTATCTAGAATCGTCTCGCCCTTAGTTAAAGAAGAGCTTCCGGGGGCGAAGTTGAGGATGTCCGCAGAAAGACGTTTGGCGGCAAGCTCGAAGCTGCTGCGAGTGCGAGTGGAGGACTCGAAGAACAAGTTTGTAACTACTTGCCCTTGGAGGGTAGGGACTTTTTTGGTGCGACGCGCCAACACTTCTCGGAAACTGTTGGCCGTTTGAAGCACCGTGTCGTACTCCTGAACAGTAAAGTCTGCCAGGGAAAGAATGTGATGCCGAGTCCAAGCGACCATAGGGAAGGGGGAAAGGGACTTTTAATTCATAGCTCAAAACCTATGAGCTATGGATTATATGATTTCTGACTGCTTACGCTGCTTGATCCCTTCGATCGCCACAAACAACGAGTCCTCAAGCCATATCCCTGAGAAGATACTTGGGGCACTCAAGTACGACAGTCCATACTTCTTTAAGCATCCTCTGACTTTTCCAAGCAACCAAGAGTTCTAACCCTACTGCAAAGGAATGAAGAATCTAGCTCCCTTTTCCCTTCTCGTACTCAGACTCCTGATGCTTAGAATTCCGGTGCTCAAGCAGTCTCAGCTTCCAGAAGGGCAGGCGACAGCACACCATCAATGACATGAATCACACCATTGTCGCTGAGGATATCTGTTTGAGTCACTCTGACATCATTCACCCGCAAACCATTGCCAGAGTCAACTCCAACAACAGAGCCTTCTAGAGTTGGAGCTTCATCAGTTTGCAGCAGGTCTTCCGATCGAACATCCCCGAACAGGACATGGTAGCTCAGCACCCGCTTTAGCTTTGAGGTGTTCTGCAGCAAGGCATCTAAAGCTCCTTCCGGTAGATTATCGAAGACTTCATCAGTAGGGGCCAGCAATGTGAAGGGCCCTTCTGCGTTTAAGGTTTCGGTCAGTTCAGCAACTTCCACCGCCTTCAGCAGCGTTTTGAACGATCCCGCCTGAGTTGCCGTTTCTAGAAGGTTTGCCACAATTTACAGCCTCTGTAGTCGATTTGAAGGAGTGGATTCTGAATAAGAATCCGCGATCGTCCTAAGATTTGGCATCCTTCCAAAGCCGGATGGTAGAGAAAGCCATTAATAAATTTTTCAGGTAGAGAACAATTTAGTGAGCAAAATGCTTGTATTAAGAAATGTTTAAATAACTTGATAAAACGCTCGATAACTGATAGCAAAAAAGATTTTTCCCTCTCATTTCACATAAACACACTCTTAGATTTATTTAATAATGATTGTTTATTTAAGTATACAGAAGAACTAAAGTAGGACTTATGAATATCCTGATACTATTGTTTTAAGCCCGTCTTCAAGCCCGAAGACAGAATGAAATCAACTCGGATTCATTCTCAAACTCTGGAGCTTTTGTAGAGAGATTCCCCGATCGTAATAGGATATTAAATCGAGGATACAAGCTTGCTGAGTGTTGCGCTCCCAGCAAGCTCGGGTAAGTTTCGTTCGCTAAAAATTGACGACTTTCACAGGAAGGGAGAAGGGAGATATATGTCGTACGCTCAAACACGCACCCAGTCTAAAGCTGGGTATCAGGCTGGGGTTAAGGACTACAAACTGACCTACTACACCCCAGACTACACCCCGAAGGATACCGACATTCTGGCGGCGTTCCGCGTCACCCCCCAGCCTGGCGTTCCCCCCGAAGAAGCCGCCGCAGCCGTTGCCGCAGAATCTTCCACTGGAACCTGGACAACGGTTTGGACAGACTTGCTGACCGACCTCGATCGCTACAAGGGTCGCTGCTACGATATCGAATCGATCCCTGGCGAAGATAACCAGTTCATCGCCTATATTGCCTATCCCCTCGACTTGTTTGAGGAAGGCTCCGTCACCAACCTGCTGACTTCTCTGGTGGGCAACGTGTTCGGCTTCAAAGCGCTGAAAGCTCTGCGTTTGGAAGACCTGCGGATTCCTGTAGCCTACCTGAAGACCTTCCAGGGGCCGCCCCACGGTATCCAGGTTGAGCGCGACAAGATCAACAAGTACGGTCGTCCTCTATTGGGCTGCACCATTAAGCCCAAGCTAGGTCTGTCAGCTAAGAACTACGGTCGTGCGGTTTATGAGTGCCTGCGCGGCGGTCTGGACTTCACCAAAGACGACGAGAACATCAACTCCCAGCCGTTCCAGCGTTGGCGCGATCGCTTCTTGTTCGTGGCTGATGCAATCCACAAGTCCCAAGCTGAAACTGGCGAGGTCAAAGGTCACTACCTTAACGTCACCGCCGGAACTTGTGAAGAGATGCTTAAGCGGGCCGAGTTTGCTAAAGAACTCGAAATGCCTATCATCATGCACGACTTCCTGACCGGAGGCTTCACTGCCAATACCTCTTTGGCTCACTGGTGTCGCGATAACGGAGTCCTGCTGCACATTCACCGCGCCATGCACGCCGTGATCGACCGTCAGAAGAACCACGGCATTCACTTCCGTGTTCTGTCGAAGTGTCTACGGATGTCCGGTGGTGAC
>DATNQR010000434.1:0-7235 GCA_036703905.1 Thermosynechococcaceae cyanobacterium | reverse complement strand
GGCGAAACAAGCGGTTCCCCTACTTTTGGAATTCCAGTTTTAGGCAGATAGGTTTGGGACGGGCCTCCCAAAGGGCTAACCGCCTGCACTGTGCCACTGGCATCCACCGAAACCACATACTCCAAAGTTTGGGTCAGATCTTTGGGCGGACTCCAGTTCTGAACGAAATAGCGCTTGACCTCAGCCACTTGAGGAATGATGTCGAAAGCACTTTCTGTCCCCGCATCTGCTGGCGCAGCCGCAGCCGATCGACTCTCAGCAGCACTGCTACTGCTCGCGGGCGAATCGCTGCGATCGGGGCTGGGGATTTCCGCTACCAAGGGCGGGGCAGCTTGGCGATCGGGTTCCCTCGGCGTAGGATTGCCGGGCACAACAACGGTACTTTCGGGTTGGCCATTCTGTACCACCGTATCTCCAGAGGTGGCGGGTGTATTCTGGGAACCGGTTGTTGTCGGAAAGCCAGGATTGACTGGCAAACCCGTAGATGGAAGGGTGGAATCGATCGGCGGCGGGGGCGAGGTCAGAGGCTTAGTTGTTGCCAGGGGCGACGGTGTTTGACGGGGAACAGAGGGCGGAAGCTGGTTGGCAATGCGCTGATCGCTGCTGCTGGCTCCCTGGCTGGAACTGGGAGAACTAGCGGTGCTGGGGCTATAGGGCGCATCTAGCACCTTAACGATCGACGCAGATACGCCCAGCACCAGCACCGCCATCGCCGCGATCTTAGCCCAAGCAGGAGAGGCCGTCAGCCAGTTCGATCGACCTGCTGTTGGCAAAGTCAATACATCAGTTGCATAGTCCTCCAGCGCATTGGCCAGGTCAAACAATTGCAGCGTAGTCAGAGAGAGGGTTGCCCCGGAGCGATCGGTTTGCAGCGCGCCCAAGTTCAGGTTGTGGGTCAGCAGTCCTTTTGGACTCAGAGAGATTCCCGCCGCGTTGGACAAGCCCACTGGTTCCAGGCTGGCAACAGAAGTTGCAGTCTGGGGCAAGGTCTGAGGCGAAAAAGCGGCATTGAGGCGATCGTGGGATTGCTCTAGTAAGTTCTGAACATAGCGCTGGACTGTCTCCTGGAGCGCTTCTAGCTGGGATCGATCGCCCCGCAGTGTCACCCACTGATCCGGTGGCAGCTTGGGATCATCCAGGCTGAGGTTAAACCGCACATCCTTCAGTACAGTTTGACCCGCCCATCGAGAGAGCGGCGAGTTCTTAGCCAGAATCTCCAGAGCACAAGTGGGAGGAGTGTAGCGTCGCAGCACAGAGTAGGACATGGGCGGTGAGAGGGGGTGGGGGCAAAAGAATGAGATTTTATGAGGCGATCGTCAGGGAAGATTGGGCGCGATCGATTAGTGCTAGCCACAGCCGCCGAGAGCCACTGGGCGCACTGTAGAACAATAGATCAATCAGAAGTTTGAGGGCGAGGCGAGTGAGGGAATCTGGGTTGGCTTCTCCATCCTCCATACGCTCCTGGTAGGTGTTGGTGAAAGTGTCCAGGTAATCGCCTAAGAGGGCAGCCTGGTGCGGTTCTCGTCCCTGCTCCGTAGTTTGCTCTAGCAGCGCCACTGCTCGTCGGATCAGCTCTTGATGCTGGCTAGCCAAGCGACAGCTAATGAGTACCAGGGCCCGTGCTTCCTCTACGTCTAGCTTTTTGCGCCCCCCCTGTCCCTTGCGAAGCGGACTGGACTGCCGCAACCGCCAAAGGGCAACGCGATCGGCCACCAGGGACTCCAAGTTCAAGTCGGTGGCGGCTTGCAGCATCGCTTCAGAACTTATTCCCGCCAAGGCTTCTAGGGCCAGCAACACCAGATCGAGTTGGGTTTTGATATTGTCCAACTGATCTGAGTTGGGAGGCGAGGTAGTCAGAGGCAGGACTTCCAGGGTGGCAGAGGAGGCAGGGAGCTTGGCTGTAGAGGGCATAGCTTCAGGTTAGGCAATGAAAGCACAAAGGACGCAGTGGTTACTGATCTAGCAACAGACTGAAAAAGGAATCAGGATGTTTCTGAAGCTGAAATCGATTCGGTGCTGTCCTCATGGACACGATCTGAGGCACAATCTGACTCGACGACTTGACTTGGAGCTTCAACAACTCATCCAACCTGGTTCAAATCAACCTGGTTCAAATCAAGCCGATTCAGATCGATAGTGCCATACTGTCGGCGGCCTTGCTTCATCCCATAGGATCACGATCGTCCCTTGCTCTCCCCAATCTATAGTCATACCCCTTCAAACCCAATCTCCTGATCGATCGGTCTACAGCTACAGCAACTCTGTCTAGCAACTTTGCTTTGAAGGATTGACAGTGTGCTCATCTCTTACCAGACATTGACCAGGCATTAGCTAGCCCAGCAGCAGCCAATTCAGTAAAAATCCCGCAACAGCACTACCGATCGGAACCGTCAGGTTGTCCACACCGTACCTAGAATAAGCTTCCAGTCCTGTGGCAATTAGGGCGATCGTTAGGGCAATTATCCCAGTTGTCCAGTTCATGCCTTGCACACTCATCAGAACCAGACCGCTCACTGCAAAGCTCACTAGCGCCATTGTCAGAGAGCCTTCCCAGCTTTTCTGCATCTCCCACAGCTTATAGGGATGTTTACCAAAGCGCTGCCCGATCAGTGCCGCCAATCCATCGCCCCAGGTCATCACCAGCACCCCCAGCACCGCAAAGTGAGGCTGGTGAGACCAAAACCCCGCCATCAACACTCCAATACTGACGGCATAGAAAAATGTGCCCAAACTTTTGCGCCCCACGCCATTGATGCTGGGCAAGATGGGAAGGCGATAGGAAAGAAAGGCGATCGCGCTGAAGAAGACCGAAGCGCCAATCCCCAACCAGGCGGGAACCTGGAGCCACCACGCCAGCAGAATTACGTTGCCCACGCCAATATGAACCACTTTGCGGACAACTTCCGCGCCGACTGAAGTGTAGCGATGCAATCCTTCTGCTAAAAGACCTACGGCTCCGATCCAGGCGCCGACGATCGCCACTTGCAGCCAGAGGGAATGAGGAGGGACAAACCCAAACGGTAGGAACATCACCAATACTAGGGTCAGGCAACCCACTAGACGATTCCTTCATCTTAAAGAAGGATGTCTGAAAAGTGCGATGTTGTGTCCATACTGGCCAACTGCGACAGGCAAGTACTCCAGCTTTGCCCGCAGGAAGAAAACTGGATAGCTTTTCTGCTCCGGCAGCAGCAGGGTCAGGAATGAGAGCAGTCAGCTTTCTCACACACCCTTCAAACCCAGTGCCCCAAGTTGTCTGTCTACAGCCGTACCTTCCCAGCCGTCCTTTTGGTGATTTTTGCCATCTGCGTTACTTTTGTATACTGAGCGTTAGGGTTCAACACGCGGTTAAGGGGTAGGAATGAAGGTAGCAATCACGGGCGCAACGGGATTTGTTGGTAGTCGCTTAGTGGAGCGGTTGCTGGCGGAGGGGCATCAGGTTGTGGCTCTGGTTCGCCATCCCGATCGAGCGACTTTTCCCACCTCGGTTGAAGTTGTTCCCTACACGCCAGAAGCTAACTGGCAAGCTGCGATCGAGGGCTGTGATGGCGTGGTGAATTTGGCAGGGGAACCGATCGCCGAGAAACGCTGGACACCGGAACACAAGCAGGAAATCCTTAACAGCCGCAAGATAGGAACTCAGAAACTCGTGGCGGCGATCGCCCAGGCCAATCCCAAACCTTCGGTGCTGGTGAACGCTTCAGCGATCGGCTTCTACGGAACCAGCGAAACCGCCAGCTTTGACGAAACCAGTCCCGCCGGAAATGACTTTCTGGCGGAGGTTTGCACTAACTGGGAGGCTGAAGCAGCGCAGGTGAAGCAGGCAGGAGTGCGACTGGTGATTTTGCGGATTGGCGTGGTGCTGGGCAATGGCGGCGCGATCGCCAAGATGCTGCCGCCGTTCAAACTGTTCGCGGGTGGGCCGTTGGGCACGGGTAGACAGTGGTTTTCCTGGATTCACCGGGAAGATCTGATCAGTTTGATTCTGCTGGCTTTGACGCGATCAGATCTGGAGGGAACCTACAACGCCACTGCCCCAAACCCAGTTCGCATGGCAGAACTCTCAACTGCACTGGGCCAGGTGCTGAACCGCCCTTCCTGGCTTCCTGTGCCTGGGTTTGCCCTGGAGGCGCTGCTGGGTGATGGCGCAAAGGTGGTGCTGGAGGGCCAGCAGGTGCGTCCCGATCGAACGCAGGCTATGGGATTCGAGTATCGCTATCCCACGGTGAAGCAAGCTCTGGAAGAAGTGGTCAGTCAGGATGTGTAGCCTTTCAGTCGGAGCGTCCCTGTGTCTCAGAATCCTGCTGCCGGTCTGTTTGTTGGGCTTGTCACCCTAGACTTGATCTACCTGGCTGATCATGCCCCCTGCAACAATCAAAAGCTGGTGGCCAGAGACTACACCGTAGCGGCTGGTGGGCCAGCGACCAATGCAGCCGTTGCCTTCGGCGCTCTGGGGGGCAAGGCGATCGTTTTGGGAGCAGTGGGCCGTCATGCTCTAGCGAGATTGATTCAAACAGAGTTACGGGACTGCGAAGTGGAAGTAGTCGATCTGGCGCCTGACCGCCTAGATGCACCGCCTGTCTCCTCGATCGTCGTCACCCAATCAACCGGAGAACGGGCCGTGATTTCAATTAATGCGGTCAAAGCTCAGGCGGACGCGTCAGCAATTCCTCAAGATCTGCAAGCTGTGGCGATCGTCTTAATCGACGGGCATCAGATGAGCGTCGGCCGAGAGATTGCGGCTCGGTTCAAAGCGGACAGAATTCCCGTGGTAATCGATGGTGGAAGCTGGAAACCTGGCTTTGAGACAGTGTTGCCCCTAGCAGATTACGCCATCTGCTCGGCTAATTTTCAGCCGCCGCATTGCCAAGATCAAGCAGAGGTAATCTCCTATCTGACAGGCTTAGGCATTCCCCACATCGCCATCACCCACGGTGCAGACCCAATCGTCTACCACTCCGAAGGCCACACTGGAACGATCTCGGTTCCCCAAGTGCAGGCGATCGACACGCTAGGTGCAGGCGACATCTTCCACGGTGCGTTCTGCCATCACATTCTGCAAACGAGCTTCCCTGAAGCCCTACAGCAAGCCGCAACGATTGCGGCTCAATCCTGTCAGTTTTTCGGCCCCCGACGCTGGATCAACGAGCATGGGACTGACACTCTTAAGGCATGAAACGGAAAACCTCAAAAGCCTCATCAGGAGAGTTGGAAGATCTCTTCCACGAAGTCCTAGATCAGCACCTAAATCAGTAATGCTCAGCTCTGCCGTTGGGCAATCACCGCATAGAACGGATCGCCTCCAGGAAGTCCGAACATCTGAAAAATGCTAGGGGTTTGCGACTGTCGCACGATCGCCTCTGGCTCAGTGAAACCGGGCACAGAGGAATTAGATACAGAGCGAAAATACTGCTGTACCAAGGCCACGCGGCTGGCTTCCGAACCTTCACGCCATGCCTGAATTGCTTTCTGGAAAAACATTCGGTTAGAGAAACTGACGATCGCAATTCCCCCTGGCTTCAGGACGCGATGGATTTCGCTAAACACTGCTTCGGGATACTGCAAATACTGCACAGAAACCGTGTTCAGCACTGCATCAAATGATTGGTCTTCTAGCGGCAGCTTTGGGTTCAGATTTAAGTTCTGGACAAAATAGTGATTCAGCCGTGAATTTCGTGCCAGTTCTTCAGCATTTAACCCATGCCCTTCGACATGGGTAAACTTCATCTCATCTGGCAAATGCGAAACCCAACTACTCATCAAATCAAAAATGTGAGTGTTCGGTTTCAGCCGCTCTCGATACAAGTCGGTTAGCTGCTGAATAAACCCTTCATCGACATGAGTGACAAACCGAGGAGCATCGTAAAATAGAGCGTCGTCAGTTGCATCGAGCTTGTCGCGTTGAGCAGGATTGAGGGGCATGGCGTGGAGAACAAATAGAATGATCGCGTAACGTTAATGAAGTTATATTAACAAAAGCGCTAGGCTTCTGGCTCCCCATCCAATGAAACTATTTGCCCTACGGCTAAAACCTGACCAAGATCTGCGCCAAAGCCTCAAAGAATTTGCGATTCAAGAGAATCTTCAAGCGGGATTTGTGTTGTCGACGATCGGCAGTTTAAGACAAGCAGCGATTCGATTTGCCAATCAAGAGACGAGCGGAATCTTAACTGATAAATTTGAAATTATTGCTCTGAATGGCACGCTTTCAATTCATGGATTACATCTGCATATTGCGATCGCAAACCAACAGGGAAAAGTCATTGGTGGACATCTCAATCAGGGTTGCTTGATCTACACAACTGCCGAGATTGTGTTAGGCGAAGTTCCTGATCTAGTTTTTCGCAGGGCACTAGACAAACAGACTGGCTTTCTAGAACTGGAACCTGGTTTAATCAAGTGAATTTACGGTCGTCGCTGCCGTTAGAGGTAGCTTATCTTGTGAAAGACAACCTGTCACTACCTAGAGTTTTAGCTATGCAGAGCGCATTTCGTAAGCTGGTCATCGCCGCAACATTCTCTCTACCGATCGCAGTGATCGGTGCTCAATCCGCTTTCGCAGAGACACTCAACTTCGGTCTGTCTAACAGATATAGCAGCCCATTGGTTGAGTTTCAGGTTGATCCTTCCAGCCAAAAGACCTGGGGCGAAAATATTCTCAGTGGAACGATTGCTCCGGGTGAAGACGGAAGCGTGATGATCGCAGATGGTCTGAGAACCTGCAAGTACGACATTCGTGGCGTGTTTGCCAATGGCGAAGTTGTTGAAGAGATTGGGCTAAACCTGTGTGAATTGGGTTCCTACACCTACAAATAAGCTGACAAATTTAGAAGGGTGTCTGAGAAGTCTCAGCAAAAGACTGAAACCTCGATTCTGTCGTTGTGTAGTCAGCGCTGTAACCCTGATTCTTTCGTGATAAAGAGCCATTCTCAGGCATCCTCTAAGCAGCACAAAAGCGTTTATAGCTGTAGACAGGCAGCTTAGGACATTGGTTTTGGGGGGTGTGGGCTTTGCCCACACCCCCCAAAACTATGAGGCTATGGCTATGTATCAGCTTTTACACACCTAAATGAAGCGAATTGTAACCGCTCAAGCTGTTCACAGCCCTCACCCTGACTGCCTGACACATCTTAGTCAAAGAGGGGTAGAACAAGGCTTGCAGGTTAGAGAGCGAATGCGAGTAAACCAGATCTGGTCATAAAACTCTCGTTCAACCCGCTTCGAGGCAAAACAGG
>DATNQR010000433.1:0-2664 GCA_036703905.1 Thermosynechococcaceae cyanobacterium | reverse complement strand
AGTTCCGCTTGAATGGCAGAGATGCGCTTCTGCCGCTTCTGAATGTGAGCACGGTTGCCCCACCGATGCACCGGATGAGCACTGTACTGCACCTCAACTGCCTTCATGCGCTGCATTTGCTCATGCACTTCGGGGGCTGTTTCCTCCAGGGTAGGCAGGGCAGGAATCTGGTGGGCGATCGTCAGCGTCTCCTCATCCCCTTTACGAACCTGCCCCGGCTTGAGAACGAGTTCCGGCGGCACAGTCAGATCATCCACCCCCCGTAGACGCGGAATCTCGCCGTGCAGACTGAATACATCCACAACGTTGGCAACGTACCAGCGATTGTTTTGCCCCAAGCAGATCAGATTAGGAAACTGCCCAGAGCTTTGGGTTTTGGCTACCAATACTGCTGGTAAAGGCTCAGAAACTGGAATGTGCTTCCCTTTCAAGCTCAGAACGGTTCCGGCAACTGCGAAAGAAAGAGCGATCGGCAGGTCGCTGGTTTGCAGTTCCACAGCCTGCTCTTGCAAAGTCCGAAGTAGGCGGCGCTCTTCCTTCAGGCGCTCTTGCAGCTTCTCAAACTGTGCCAGCAGATCCCAGTCCACTTCGGCTAGCTGGTGCTGAAGCTGGCTGAGTTCGGCTTCCAGTTGGGCGATCGCTTCCTGCTGCGGCCGCAGATACAGCGTCCCCAGATATTGCCCAAAGCTCCGCTCCACGAGATCCCGCGCTTCATCCAGGGTGTGGGTTTGCAGCAGGTTTAGCACCATACCGTAGGTCGGCGTAAACTGGCTCACCAACGGGTCGGGCCCCACGGTAGCCAGGTAAGACGCTTCCCGTGCCCCCTCAAAAGCCGTCTGTACTGTCACCACGTAGCCCTGCACATCCATACCGCGCCGGCCTGCCCGCCCCGACATCTGTAAAAACTCGGATGCATTCAACAGCCGATGTCCTAGATCCGTGCGCTTGGAGAGGCTGGAAACTACCGTGGTGCGGGCCGGCATATTGATTCCCGCCGCCAGCGTTTCGGTGGCAAACACAACTTTGATCAGCCCCTGCTGAAATAGCTCCTCCACCAACCCCTTCCATGCAGGTAGAATCCCAGCGTGGTGAGCAGCAATCCCCCGATATAACGGCTCCAACTGGCCTGCGCGGACAGCCTCTGGGCTGCGGGCAAGGAACTCGCCGATCGCCAAGCGCAATCGATCAGCTTCTTCCACAGATACAAGGGAAATCGGCAAACTGCTGGCATCGGCCACTGCTTTGTCGCAGCCTTTACGACTGAAGATGAAATAGATCGCCGGCAGCATATCCCGTTGCTGCAAGTGAGCCAGCAGCGCCGCCATTGTTGGAGTTTCCTGTCGGGGCACTCGCCCACGATCGCCCTTTGCCCCCTTGCCTCCCTTTGGCTTCAACCGAGGATTGATGCTCTTCTGTCCGTCATCCAGCAGGGGAAACAGCCCTTTGGGGTTGCAGAAGCTGAAGCTGAGCGGAACTGGACGAAAATCCGAGTAGATCAAGTCGGTGGGCCCATGCACCTGATGAATCCAATCGGTTAGCTGGTCACTGTTGGCGACCGTGGCAGACAGGGCAACAAGCTGCACCTCTGACGGACAGTAGATGATCGACTCTTCCCAAACTGTGCCACGCTCTCGATCGTTCATGTAGTGGCATTCGTCCAGCACCACCGCCTCCACCGCCGTCAGGGAAGTTCCGACCTCACCGATCGGCGTACCATAGAGCATATTGCGGAAGATCTCCGTGGTCATCACCAAGATCGGCGCATCCCGGTTGATTGACACATCACCTGTCAACAGCCCAACATTTTCTGAGCCAAACAGTTCTCGAAAGTCCCGCAGCTTCTGGTTCGACAGTGCCTTCAGAGGTGTGGTGTAGAAGACCCGCTTCTGCCGCGCCAACGCTCGATAGATGGCATACTCCCCCACTAGCGTCTTCCCCGATCCCGTAGGGGCGCAAACCACAACCGATCGCCCTGCCTCCAATGCCTCGATCGCTTGCAGTTGAAACTCGTCCAAATCAAAGGGAAATAGAGCCTTGAGATCGATTCCTGATGCAGAGGGGAGGGCGGTCACGCTGAGGGGTTCCAAGAAAGGGCAGAAAAATCAAGAAGGGAATTGCTCCTTGATTTTAATGTGTGTTCCTTGATTCATCCATTGACACGCTAAAAGCTTGCCAGTACTGCGTACTTCTTTAGGCGCTGAGAGTTCAAGTAAAGTTTAAGTACTGAGGGGAAGCCAGAGACGATCGTCCTAGATGAGAGAAGAAAGTAGAGACGGGAGGCGATCGGCTAAGTAACACTTAGTTTACAAGTCCTGAGCCCTTATGGAACGCTAGATTCAGCATTTCACCTCCCGTTCAGAGGAAACTTAGAAAACAGCTTTACAAAAGTCAATGCTCGGTTTACATTAATGTACAGGCGGTGAAAGCCGCCCTTTATCGAACAATACATCAAGCACTCATTATTACCATGACCACCACCCTTCAGCGCCGCGAAAGCGCCAACCTGTGGGAACAGTTTTGCAGCTGGGTGACCAGCACCGACAACCGCCTGTACGTAGGCTGGTTCGGCGTGTTGATGATCCCCACCCTGCTTTCTGCCACCATCTGCTTCATCATCGCCTTCATCGCCGCACCTCCCGTTGACATCGACGGTATCCGCGAGCC
>DATNQR010000432.1:0-2375 GCA_036703905.1 Thermosynechococcaceae cyanobacterium | reverse complement strand
GCTGCAAGAGCGGTTGCGGAATCCAGTGCCCAGCGAAAGAACACGCATCATTGATTTACGACGAGTCGCGATCGATCTACGTGCTGAGAATGTAGGGTTTCGCAATCGATTCTACAGCCTTGTGCAGGCGCAATTGCTGCGGCCGGGAGTTCCGGTGGGGCTAGATCTGAGCTACTCCCAAATTCAAGGAGAGTTCAAAGTTAGCCAGCTGAGCCTGCGTGCGCCGCTGTATGGGCAGACGCTCTCGCCGATTTTCACGCCGACCGAAAAGGAGCAACTGAGGCGCGATCGGCGGCGGCTGGCCCGCCTCAGCACCTTGTCTCAATCCCTTCTGGCCACGCCAAACCTGGGGGAGCAATCCCCTTCGCTGCAAATTACCGTGTTTCGTGGGCCGCTGAAGCTGCTGCAAACCCGATTTCTGGGGGCGGCGGATTTCACCAACACCTTTTTTCTGAATCGGGTCGAGGCGCAGGGGGCGCAGTTTCTTCAGAACACCGACTGGACACAGACACGATTCAGCCAGACTGCCACCTTTGCCGGGGCAAACTTTGGGCGGGAGGTGCGGTTCCGCAGCAGCATTTTCTTTGCCAGGGCAGAACTGAGCCAGACGCAGTTCCAGGGCACGGTAAACTTTCAGGGCTGCGAGTTTCAGGCAACAGCGAACTTTAATCAGGCAGTGTTTCAGCAGTATGCCAACTTCAAGCGGGTGCGCTGGCTGGGCAATGCAGATTTTGCTCAAGCCCACTGGCAGGAGGTGGCGACCTTTACGAAGGGAAATTTCAATCGATCGCTCTTCCTCACAGATGCGATGTTCGACAAGGCCGCCATGTTCCGGGAGGTGCAGTTTAGCAGTGCGGTAAATCTACGGGGGGCAACGATTCTGGAGCGGGCGGACTTTGGCTACGCCAGCTTTGAAAAGGGGGCACACCTAAACATTCCGGGGCTACGGTTCGACTCCGATCGAGCAAAAATTGTCGGCGATCCGGGGCGGATTAGCCAAGTCCTGTCTGTGCCCACGCTCCAGGGTAACGAGAATCTACTGCGGGAACTAGTGCGAAACTTCCGGCAGCAGGATCAGATCGCGGATGCAAACCAAATGGAATACTCGCGGGAACGGCTGCGACTGGTGGAACTGCGGCAGCAACTCTGGGGCAGCAACATCAATACAGACTCGATCGCCCACTTGGTCGAGATTGGTTTCTCCAAAGCTCAGGCGGCGGCGATTGTTCAGAAGCGTACCGAGCGGCCGTTTCGCAGCCTGACAGAGTTGCTGACTTTGGGCGATGTGGATCTGGCTACTTACATCAATGTCCGCGATCGGGCGATCGCTAAAGAAGCTGTTTCCCCCAGCCGCGAGGCCCTGAGCCGCTTCTCTGTAGGACTGCACTACTTCGGCCTCAATCTGCTCCTGTTGCTGAGTCGCTATGGCACAAATTTTTGGCTGGTGTTTGGGGTGGGGCTGGTGGCGGTGGCATACTTCGGGGTGCTGTTCTGGCTGGTCGATCGCTGGCGACGCATTACCCCCAAGCCAATCCTACCGACTGTGCCAGAAACCCTCTCGGTGCTGACGAGCGCTACGGTGCTGTCTGTCGCAGGACTGGTCGCTGTCTTTCGCACCGCCGATCGTCCCTGGCTAACGCTGATCAGCCTGGGGATGATTGCCGTTCCCCTCCCGATCGTTCTTCTCACCCTGCTCTACAAAGTCGGCCGCTATCACCCTCTGCTGAACGTCAGCTACTTCACAGAGGAAGGAACTCTACGCCAGTTGCGAATTGTCATCGGTCGCCTGCCGATTATCCCGCGCTACGAGCTGTACCGGGAGCGCTATCTGCCAATTTTGCTCGATCGGCGCTGGAACTGGCTCAACTACTTTGATTTCAGCCTCAACAACCTACTAAAGATTGGCTTCAACGATATTCGCCTGCGGGATCAACATCTGCCAGGGCTGATTACGTCCCTGGTTTGGTATCAATGGAGTTTAGGGATTCTCTACATTTCCCTGCTGCTGTGGACGCTCTCCCGCACGATTCCAGGGCTGAATGTGCTGCTATATTTCCGGTGATTAGGGCTACTCACGTCATTCACAACATTCCAGTGGTGGCATCACATGAAGGACAGAGAAAACAGCCTGAAGCTAGCTGATTGAAGCTGCAAAACCTTCGGGCTGAAGCAGAAATCGATTTCCGCTGAACTCGATTTCTGCTTCAGCCCACCAAATCCGCCATTGTCACTTGGCGCTGACGATCGAGTTCAGCAATTCGGCGCTTCTCGTGATAGATCTTCTGCTGATAGTACGTACCCAATTCGCCAATCTCCGAGCTATCCGCCCAAAGCTCTTGGAAGTGGCGGCAGCGCTTTTCACACATCACCCGCTC
>DATNQR010000431.1:0-1999 GCA_036703905.1 Thermosynechococcaceae cyanobacterium | reverse complement strand
AAATCGCCTCAACAAATCTGCTCTCATTTAACTCAACTCAAGAAAGCTCTGAGGCGTAAAAACCTTAGTAAATGTCTTGAAATTCTTGAAAATCAAGGCATCGAAGGTGAACTAAGTCTTTTTGTCCTCTCAGTAATAAATGTGGGTGATTTTGATAAGTGCAAATTCGCAGAGGCTGCGGATTTGATTTCTGGGGGTGAAGCATGAGCCGCTTTACCCTCCACAAGCGAAACAATCCTTGTCCAGTTTGCGACAGCGTTAAAGGCAATTGCAAAACCTCCGACAAAGGCTTGGTTTTGTGCCACGACTTTATCGACTCTGACGCTGGTATTCCTGGCTGGAAATGGATCAAGAGTGACAAATCAGGAGTCTGGGGTGTCTTTGCGCCCAACGATAGACTTATCGACTTTGACCGTGAAGAGTGGAGCCGACGCAAGGCAGAACGGGATACCCAGAGACAAAGGGAAAATCAAAAGCAATTTGCAGAAGCACTCGACATTCCTAGTCGCAACCGAGCGATTAGGACGCTTCACAAGTATCTGGGTTTAGGCTCAAGGCATCGGCAGAATTTACGCGATCGCGGTCTGTCTGACGCTCAAATTGAAGCGGGTCACTTTTTCACAATTCACTCCTGTCAGGAACTGCCACCGGGTATCCCAGCCAATCTGCCAGGGGTTGCGTGGGGTAAGCTCGCCACTAAAACGGATGGCTTTACCTGTCCTGCTTGGGATGTTCACGGGCATCTGATTGGGTGGCAGTTACGAGTCGATGAAGCCGTAGATAATAGATATCGCTGGGCTAAGGGTTGGAAGTCTTCGCACCTACCGAATGGTGAATTACCCATTACGGTCTGCCGTCCGATTGATGGAGTGAAGCGCCCAGGCGTTGGTTTGGCTGAAGGATTGCTCAAACCTTACATTGCGGCCCAGAGGTTAGGTCAGATTTTCATTGGCGCTGCTGGTGCCAACTTTGCTGGTAGTCCGGAACAGCTCAAGGAATCAATAGACGCTCTCAAACCCGAAACAGTCAGTTTGTATCCCGATGCTGGGTCTGTTTGCAATCCTCATGTGATGGGGCAGTATCAGCGAACCATTGAGTTAGTCATCGGTTGGGGTTACGCGGTCAACATTGCTTGGTGGCATCAGGTTGACAAGCAGCAGACAGACGTTGATGAGCTGATCGGAACCGAAGCAATCACTTACATCTCGCCTGAACAATTCTTGAGCCTGGGCGCTCAACACTCAGGCTATACGCCGCCTACACACAAACATGATTGTTCAGGCGATCGCCCAATTTCTCGCGACCAGTGGGAGTTGAACTTTGGATTTGGTAAGCGGCTCAGGGAGCGAGTTAAACGAGCGCTCGAAGGATTCAAGGGGTTCGGTAAGCCTCCCTCCCCCCAACCCGAACCGAAAGAAGCACCCGATCAATTGTTCCAGGATGCGAACCAACGCCTCCAGATTTGGCAGGATGCAGCTGCGAGAGGATATCGCTACATCTTGGATACTTCGGCACCAGGGCTTGGGAAATCACACGCGGCTGGGGTAGCTCTGCCCGATGCGTTTGGCGCACAGAAGCTATGGTATTTGGCTCACGACCACAGGAACCCAACGACGGGTGTTATTGAGTCGAACTATGTCGATCTTCCAATCAGGCATAACGGATTGAAGATCGATGATACACGACATACGCCCAACGGGAACCCGTTCAAGGTTCATCCCAAACAAGGAGAAGCACCGGACACTCGCGCTAACTGCTATCGCACTCCCTTATTCCGGGCATTTGCTGCTAAGGGATATCGTCATCAGGAGAGCGCCAAATCGTCAACCGTCTGCAACACCTGCAAGGTAGCTCACCTTTGCAAACAGGGCACCGGATTCAAATACGGGGCTACGTTCCGAGGGGAACGAGCTTCGGCACTCTCAAGCGATCGCATTCGCGCTCACGCCGATAGCTTACCCTCAACCGATGAATTCGATTATTCCACCTCTGGACTGTT
>DATNQR010000430.1:0-2222 GCA_036703905.1 Thermosynechococcaceae cyanobacterium | reverse complement strand
AAAGACCAAAGGCTAGGCGATTTTGTACAGATTGAAACAGATCGAGGCTGACAATTTGAGCCTGATCAGAAGATTTTTGAAGGGTTTCATCGGAACCTAGACTACAAGTTGGGCCCGAGGTTAGAGTGTTGGCTGAATAGGGCGAAGACAGGTCAATTTGCGGGTTAATTGGGGGTATGCGATGTCATGGGTTTCGATCGTCCTCACTGTTTGCAACCGAGAGCGCTATGTTGGTGCAGCTATCCAGAGCAGTTGCGATCGCAGGCTGTCGCAACTCGTGGTGCTGGCGATCCTGCTAGGTTGGCTGAGTGGGAGTGTCGCCCAAGCCCAAATCGCACCTGCCCCTGATGGCACAAACACGATCGTCACGCCCAACGGCACACAGCTAGACATTAGCGGCGGCACACGATCAGGCGCGAATCTGTTCCATAGTTTCGATCGCTTTGGTCTCAACGCCGGGCAGATTGCTAACTTTCTAGCCAATCCACAACTGCAAAATATCCTGGGGCGGGTGGTCGGTGGGCAGGCTTCAGTGATCGACGGCACAATCCAAATAACAGGTGGCTCGGCGAACCTGTATCTGATGAATCCGGCAGGAATTATCTTCGGCTCTAATGCCAGCCTGAATGTCCCCGCAGCTTTCACGGCCACGACAGCCAACGCGATCGGCTTGGGTAACGGGCAGTTCAGTGCGATCGGCTCCAACAACTACGCCGATCTGCTGGGTAATCCCAGCAGCTTTGTTTTCAACCCTGATCAGCCTGGAGCCATTCTCAATGCAGGCAATCTGGCGGTGGGCACGGGTCGATCCCTCGGTTTGCTGGGGGGAACTGTGGTTAACACCGGAACGCTGACGGCTCCGGCTGGAGAAATCACTGTGCTGGCTGTGCCCGGAACGACCCTTGTGCGTTTGAGCCAGCCGGGAAGTCTGCTGAGTCTGGAGCTTCAGCCGATCGCGCCCAATTCTTCTTTCTCCCCCGCAACGCTGCCCCAACTCCTAACCAACGGCAGCATCACTGGTTCAACAGGATTGACGGTGAACCCAGACGGCTCAGTGCAGTTGATTTCCGGCGTGGGAATTCCGACTACGGCAGGAACGACGATCGTCTCTGGTAACCTCAACGTTGCTGGGATAACGGGCGGCACGGTGAACGTCTTGGGCACTCAGGTAGCTTTGGTGGGCGCAACGGTAAATGCCTCTGGAACCAATGGTGGCGGCACAGTGCGGATTGGCGGCGACTTCAAAGGGCAGGGCAGTGAACCCAATGCGCTGCGGACGGTGGTGGACGGGAGTTCGACGATCGTCGCTGACGCTTTGCTCAACGGCAACGGGGGTCGGGTGAGTCTCTGGGCCGATCAATTCACTCGCTTTTCGGGCAACATCAGTGCCCGTGGCGGGTTGCAGTTTGGCGATGGTGGCTTTGTGGAAGTCTCTGGCAAGGACACCCTAAATTTTCGCGGCAATGTCGATCTAACGGCTGTCAATGGTGGTGCTGGAACTCTGCTGCTCGATCCGACGAATATCTTAATCAGTGATGCGGTAGTGGATAGTCCGGGGGTGGCGGCAGCCCTACCCGATATTTTTCAGGCTGATTTTCCCGGTGCAGATATCACGATTTCTCAGGCAACGCTGGAGTCGATCGCTTCTGGCATCATCGTTCTAGAAGCAACCAACAACATCACTTTTGGTTCGCTGAATGACAACATATTCAGGTTTTCTACTACGACCACTGAGCCGAATTTGATTACCCTGACGGCCGACAAGGATCAAAATGGCAGTGGCGCGGTGATTATGAATCCAGGCGACACGCTGCGGGCCGAGGGTCGCAACCTCAAGATCGAAGGCGCAAGTTTGGTGCTGGGCAATCTGGATACCTCCTCTGGGTTCTCTTCCAGTTTCAATGGGGGCAATATCACGCTGAAGGCTACAGGTGACATCAGCGCAGGCAACCTGACAGCCTCTTCTTCTGCGATGACAGGTGGAGTCAGCGGGACAATTGATGTCACCAGCGATACTGGCAGCATCAGCGTAGGTGCGATCGTTGCAGGAGGTGGCAACGCAATTCCCCCGACCCCGCCGCCTGTCCCTTTCCTCCCATCCGTGACGTTGAAAACCCTGAGCAACGGTAGTAGTGGTAGTGGTGGCGATATCAGCTTTACTTCGATCGATACCCGTTCCATCTTTACTGGCCCTGGTGTTGGAGGCAGCGTCAGCGTCAATG
>DATNQR010000429.1:0-4054 GCA_036703905.1 Thermosynechococcaceae cyanobacterium | reverse complement strand
AGGCTTTGAACTTTCTGTTAAGTTAGATGCGATTAATGGATAGCTCTCGTCAGTCTTTTCAGAATTGACGTTGACCGTCGATCAGGTTTTTAATCCGGGAAAATAAGAAGAACGATCGCATTTCTCCTCAACCACGATCGTCCCCTTTCTCGTTCAGAGGTCGCAGCATTTCCTGAACGATCAGGTTGTTGGACTAAAATCGGGGTTATGTAGTATGGCGAATATGGATGATCGTGTCGCTAATGCGTTGTCCGACTGGGCCATGACCCAATGTTACATACCAATCTGCATGATTTGCTCCATTACCTGTGTGTACTGCCCAGGTATATTGATTGTTATGCTGCCATGTTTGCCCATCAAATCCCTGCTGGAACTCGGTGTAGAGATGGTTCCCGATTCCCTGCTCTAGGCGCACTTCCGGGCCATTCCTCACACGTCCATCAGGCCGACGAGCCGTGTGGCTAGGATGCATTCCACGGTTTGGAGTCCCCGCATTAATCTCATTCATCCATCTCTCTATTGCCTGTCGCCCAACGTCCTCTCCAGTTTGGTGATGTTGATGATGTGTGTGGGTAGTTTGCTGTGGGGGAGGATTATATTGAACTTGATTTGCATATTTAGTATTTGTCTTCAAAGCCTCTTCGTTGGATTTAGCCAATTCATTTTCATTTGCCTGATTAGCTTTCTGCCATTGCTCCTCAAGATAGTCGAGTGTCAGATTGGGAAGCTTTTGTTTGAATTGTTTGAATATTGTTATCCGCTTACCCTTACCCGTACTCGAAGCTGCGTTCCCTCGAACAATCTGATTACATAGCTCTGTCCACTGCTTTGCTGAAACTCCTTCAGGTTGTCCAGGAACTTTTTGTGCACTCTCTTTAGGCTGACCAGAAACTTTTGGCTCTTTGGGTTTTGCCTGACTCTCTTTCTTTGATCTGTCTTTCTTTGATCTGTTGGTGAGTCCCTTCGGCGGCTGATCAATATCTGACTCAGATCTGGTAGGTCTGTGCATTCTATACACAGGATATGCCATGCACAACCAGTATTCATATTGATCTGTCAATACATAGTTATGATCTGGGTCGCCTTGAATCCAGCTTCTCTTTCCTCCATCGTCTTCTAAATAAAATCTCTGTATTTTTAACTGCGTCTCAGGAGATTCATGGTTGCCATTCTGCTGCACCACATGGGTCAGTTCGTGGGCTGTCAGAGCGTCTTTAGCTGGCGCTTTCCCGTCCCCAAAAAACACATCCTGTCCGTGAGTGAAGGCTTGGGCGTTCAGATCTCGGTTCATCTGCACCGCCTCGCTGCCCGTGTGAACTCGCACCTGGCTGAAGTCTGCACCGAATCGAGGCTCCATGAAAGAGCGAACCTCGGTGGGCAGGGGACTACCGCCCCCTTTACTGCTGTTGAGTTGGCTTTCCAGCGTGGAAGTGGGAGATGGGGAAGATTGCTTTGCCTGAACGATTTCCTCGTCTTCGGGTGCTGCCTCGCGTTGAATGAGCTTAGTTTGCAATTCCTCGTCTTCGGGCACTGCGTCACGTTGAATCGGTTTAGCTTGTAGCTCTTCTTCTTCGGGCGCTGCGTCACGCTGCACCAGGGGGGTGATGGTGGCAGCTAGGGGCTTAGCTTGGAGTTCCTCGTCTTCCGCTTCCTGCCGTTGAATCGCAGGATGAGCGGCTGAATCCGGCATCCCTATGACTTGCTCGGCTACCCGATCGGCTTCCTGTTCGTACTGATCGTTCGGCCGCCCCACCGTCAACTTAGGCTGAATTGCTGGACGAGGATAGGCTCGCGGGACTGGATCGTGGGCGAACAAATCAACGTGGGAGAAGTCGTGGAAGGGGAGGTGTGGCTGGGTCGCTTGGGATTCGTGGGCGGGCGAGTCTCTCCACAATCGCGGCTGAATGTGGGCGACGAGGCGATCGCTCGGCTCAGAACTGCGGGGGTGGCGGGACGAGCGAGTCTGCATGAGCTTTTACCGATCACAACAAGATTTAGAAGTTCAAACAGTAAAGCTAGAAAGCTCACCATAGTTTCTTTCTGCTGATTATTGTGAGCTTGCCGGAAACCAACATAGTTTGAGACTCGCCAACTGAACTTCAGGATTCACTTTACTGAGAGTATATCAAGAGAGATAATACAAGCGCTAGAACACAAAGCCTGTGTTGCAATCGCCCTAGTGCTGCGTCGCAGCTTAACCTTGGGTTTATCGCCTCTGAAAAGGTTCATGGGTCTTGGTTTCAGAAGTCGCCCACCCTAATTTCTAGTCTTGACGCTGCACTAGGGCATTACAAAACCCAGCACTGCACCCAATCCGTATCAAGAGATCAATCAATGAAAATGTCTCCCTATCCAGTTACCCTACTGCTTTTTATGGGACTGGGCTTGTTCAGCACCCTGGTTTCAGCTCAAAGCTCTCAACCTGGGGTGATTCCCTCCAAACCGCCGTCCACGCAACCAGAAGTAACGCTGCCAGAAATCGGGTTTGAATTTGAGGGCAGTCCCACGCTCAACAATGCTGAACTGACAGAGACAACTTATACAGGCGATTGTCCTGGTGTAACGGTCGATCGAGATTCGTTTAAAGCCCGCTTTTACTCCAGTCAGAGTCCTCCCGGTGAGGGTCGTCGAGTGGTAATTAAAAACATCACGACGGGGATGGGTGACCCTGCTCCCTATACCGATCGCGATTACAGCAAAGGGCGACTCTCCGAATCCACCACAACCGAATTTGGCACAGAACACAGTTCTAAAAAGTTCCGAGTTGTCACGGGCACGAATCTGCTGAGCTACGAAGTGCGGGAGCGCGGTCTGGTGCTGGAATCGGGTCAATTCCAGAGTACTTTTAAGCGCAATACGCAGCAGCTTGTCCGCAATGCCCAATGGTACGAGGCTAAAGTTTGTGCCAACAGCGCGATCACCACGAATGTCTGCGCTGATCTCCGTCGCCAAAAGCAATTTCGCTGCCCTAACGGGGATATTCTCCGCCGCGAGATGCTGGATAGTGAAAACTCCAGCATTCGGACACTTATTTCCAACCAGTCCAATCGCGTGGTCAGGCTCAGAATCAGCAACGAACTGTATAGCCTGGAACCAGGAGAGAGGCTACGTTTTCGCCGTTCCTCCACCAATAGCTTCAGTGTGTACTACAACGGAGACTGTGCAGATTGTAAGGTCGCCCAATCGACGTTTGTCGCACCTGGTAAACGGCTTCAGTTCGTTGATCGCGGCAAAGGGGCCTCCGGGAATCGCGTTGAACTCGTAGACTATCCAACAACTGGAGAAATCGAGGAGGAATGAAGATGGAGACAGAGGTCGCCATTTTTCTCATAGTGATCTGCAATTGAGGGCGATTAGCTGACGAGGTGATTCCCGTCTGGCGGCAACTCCATCAGGCGTTTGCCTTTGAACTCCACGAAGCGGGGCGGATTCATCGGCGGTGGGTGCGGGATTCTGCTTCACACTTTCGCCAGATGGATCTGTCTCTGGGCTGGTCAGAATTCAAACTAATGGTCTGGATTTGATCAGCAGGGTGAGATCGCAGCAGCATAGATTGGGGACATGCGATCAGGCTTTGCTAATCTGTCTTTACTTTCACCTCGATCACCTCACCCCCTGCCACTGTCTCGGTAGCCGCCCGATAGAATGGGCAAAACCTTTCTTTGCAGCCCGCCGCCTAGTGGTTTTTTTGTTGTGCTGAAGCTGCCCATCAGCCGCGCCTGGTCTTATCTTGCAGACGTACCGAATCAGCCCATTCCTGCCACGCTATTTCATGCCACAGCAAGGGTTTGAGGCTTACCGTCCGTAAGTAAGGGTAAGTAAGTCGCGTTAGTTGGGGAAACTTGCCTCAGCACAAAGCAGCCGCACCGATCGTGAGGTTGCTGACTCGTCATTTCCAAAAAGCCTGATCGTTTCCTTCACCTCGTCCTTCGGACGAAGCAGCGATCACCTAAATCATAGGAATGAAGCTCTGGACGCTTGCTTGCATCCACCTCCTCGTACCCAAGACGGCTCAGGAGCCGGATGCTCCTCTGGTTTGCCGAATGTACTGTTG
>DATNQR010000428.1:0-2230 GCA_036703905.1 Thermosynechococcaceae cyanobacterium | reverse complement strand
AAAGAAGCTGAAGATCAACGGCGCTTGGGCCAGCCCCAAAGTCCGAAACACCAACTCCAAGGAAGCTTGAGTGCCAAACAGAAACCGACTCACTAGCCAGGTACTCCCGATCCAAAAAGCGGTGGAGACGACAAACAAAACTGAGGAGATCACCAAGCTCAGAATAAATCGTACTGGGCGGACGCGGTTGATGAACAGCACTGTGGCCTGCCCGATCGCTTGGGAAAATCCAGCAAGCAGCAGCACCAGCAGGGCGGCGCGGCGACTCAAGGGCAAAATTTGGATTAAACGAAAGGCTTCAGGGTTAAGGTGAATGGCCCCAAAAACCAGTTCCCAAAATCGCTGAATCGCTGTCTCAGGCATGACCAAAGCCGCCCCAACATTAAGGTTTCCAAATCATACGGCATTGGTGAGTGCGATCGTCCCAGAGACTTTCTGTGGAAACGTGCTGTTCAATTGGATACAGCGAAAATTTACTGAAGCTTCATGGGTAGGGCGCAAATTTCATCGTTAGTTCACCTAGAAAGAGGGAACTCTCTGAGAGGATGAAACTTAATCGGTGCTAATGCCTGAAGGAAATTGCTATGCCCCTCGAACTGCCTCGTCTCTCTACGAGTGCTGATGTCCTGTCTGATTCTAGCTTTGCGTTCGTTGCAGACAAAGCCAGTTTGAGCGTTCCTCTCGCCGAAGGTGGGCGGATCAGTCAATCCCTATTGTTCATTGATAGCTCAGTGTCTGACTATCAACAGTTGGTGTCTGCTGCCGCTCCCGGAGTCGAAGTTCACGTCCTCAACTCCGCTCAAGATGCAGTAACACAGATTACGGATGCGCTGCTGGGGCGATCGGGGATTTCGAGCCTGCACATTGTTTCCCACGGGCAAGGTGGAGAACTGGCCTTTGGCAGCAACCGACTGAACCTGGGAAATTTGCCAGGGTACGCGGCGCAGGTGCAATCCTGGGGGCAGGCATTGACGGATGACGCAGATATTCTGCTCTATGGCTGCGATGTGGCTCAGGGTGAGCTAGGGCAGGCCTTCGTGCAGATTCTGGGCCAGCTGACGGAGGCAGACGTAGCAGCATCGGATGACTGGACGGGGAATAGTGCTCTGGGCGGGGATTGGACGCTGGAGATCCAGACGGGCAAGATTGAGGCAGGGTTAGCATTTCAGCCCACTGCACTCAGCAGCTACGACCACATTCTGCCAGTTTTCTCTAACTCCACCAACATCGACATCCAGGGCAGTGGTAATGCAAACCCCTACCCCGCTGCGATCGACGTGACTGGCCTGAGCAGTCTCGTTTCTGGTTTAACCGTGACTTTGACTAACTTCAGCCATTCTTTCCCTGACGATGTGGACATTCTGCTGGTGGGGCCAACTGGGCAAAGTGTGCTCCTGATGTCAGATATAGGTGCAGGCAACCGTGCAGAAAACTTAACCTTGACCTTTAGTGATGCTGCTGCTGACAACCTTCCCAATGACACAGCTATCGCTCCTGGCACTTACCGTCCAACGAACTATGACACGAGAGGCGGCTCCCCTGAACCGACACTCGATAGCTTCCCTACACCTGCACCTGGATCACCCTACGGTAGTGCGTTGTCGGTCTTCAATGGCACGAATCCTAACGGTGCTTGGAATCTTTTTATTGTTGATGACGAAGGCGGTGATGCAGGCAGCATTGCTGGCGGATGGAGCCTTGACATCACTCTCCTTAATACTCCTCCCACGCTGACCCTACCTGGGGGCGCTGTGTCCTACACCGAGGATTCTAGTCCCCTTGCTATTGCTCCTCTTGCCACCCTCATCGACGACAGCGCTGATTTCACTGGTGGCAACCTGACCGTCAGCCTTAGCACCGGCGGCAGCCCGGACGATCGCCTTTCCATCCTCAGCACGGGCGGCATTACTTTAGACGGTCGCACTGTCAGCTACCTGGGCAACGCGATCGGCACCATTAACCAAACAGGCGGCTACGGCAGCAGCAATCCTCTAGTAGTCAGCTTCACCAGCGCTAACGCAACCCCAGCAGCGGCTCAAGCATTGCTGCGGGCGATCGCCTTTTCCAATACCTCCCAAAACCCCAGCACTACCGCCAGAACCCTCAGCGTCACCGTGAATGACGGTAGCCTCTCTAGTCCTGCGGTGACACAAACCATCAATGTCACCCCGATCAACGATGCCCCAACGATCGGCGGTGCCACCACTCTCTACGCCGCCAACGGCACAAG
>DATNQR010000427.1:0-4321 GCA_036703905.1 Thermosynechococcaceae cyanobacterium | reverse complement strand
TCTTTTGATACCCATCCCTGCCTCTACGAATTGCCTCATGTTTTGCTGACAGAGTATGATCAAGACGAACTTACTCTGCAATACTGCTTCACTGAAGGCTATGGATATCTTGACGCTGGGTTGGGCTGGACTATTGGTTGTTTTCACCTTCTCGATTTCGATGGTCGTCTGGGGTCGAAACGGTTTTTAGAGTGGGAAAGCAGAGGATTGGGTCAGAACAATCAACAGTGGGACTTACTGACCCGATCGCCGCTGCTCCCCTTAGAACCAGGTGGCATTATTCTGTCTGGTTGCTTCTACATTGAGTAATTAGCGCATTGGTTAGAATCCTGTGGAGTCTCCAGTTTTTGCCTATTTAGTGATTGCAGCCTTCGGGTTGCTGCTGGTCGTGAGTGGGGGCATTACCTATCTCACCTTATCTGAGTGGCGCGATCGCCGTCGCCGCGATCGGGCGCTTCGGGCTGAGAAGGCAAAGCCAGAGAAATCAAAAGCCCGCCGTTAAGCCACTGGGAAGGAGGGGTAGGTGAAGGCTATAACATTGAGGACACCCTGGCTATCACTCTTGCTGCTGCTGGTTGCCTACGGCAGCTTTGGTTGGTCTCTGTGCTATCACGCGTTTCCGTTAGTGGACTCCCTGCCGCCAGGTTTGCCTGCCCAAGCTGCACTCGATCAAGTGCTATTGAAGCCTGCTCTACCGAAAGTAGTGTTGCTGATAACAGTCGGCGGTGCTTTAATGCTGTCCCTAGCCTTTATGCGCCCGGTTTCCAGCTTCACTCGCTTTATCAATCGCTGGTTCAAGTCCGATACGGTCGCCTTTCTCTGTATTGCGATGTTTGCTGGATTAACCGCGGTTATTCTGTACTGGCTTCAGATTTTTCTATTTGTTCTAACGATCGCAGCGAGCGGCGCTTTAGCGAGGATCGATCTGCAAACGTGCTGCTTTTCTGAGTCTCAGTCCTTCTACATCTTGTCTACTGTTTCTCTTGTGGGCCTGATCTCTGGTTGGATGTTGCGGGTGTTGATTTAAAGAGTTTTTATTCGCCCGACACTAGGTTCGACTTTATCCAAATGCTGGAATCCTTGCTTAGTGCTGGCTCTGGCGCTCAATGTTTTCTCTAGACTTTTCGTGATATCGATCGAAGCCTGGATGTCCGTAAAAGTTTGAGGCCCTAGCTGCGATCCAACCCCTGTCGAGAACAACTTCGATCTCGAATGGATATACGTCAAGGTGATAGGTTCCCACAAAGCGGCGCAAACTTTGGCACAAACGGGCCGTCTCACCATCGTGGTGCAGCAACAATGGTCTTGGTGGCAGGAGCAAGGACTGTTCGTGTTCTGCTTAACTCTCTACTGCAATGTTTGGCAACAGATATGATTTGGCCGCTGCCATCATGGAGGGGATGAAGGCTCGTAGCAAAGCAGGTGAATACACCCTAGAGCGTTTTATATCTAATTGCTTCTAGTTACTTAGCTAAACGATCGCGACAGGAAGCGGGTGAATTTGTTGCATCATCGCTACCAACTTGCCTTCTCTGCGCTGAATACCGAACCAATATAACTATAGTTACAACGAGAACTGTTGATACACATATTCAATCGGAATATCCTCATCCGTTTCGTACAACTCTCTGTTTCTTGTCCCGTAACAGAAGTCCTGAACAATCTCAAAAAATGAACGGCCGATAAACTTTAAGTCGTCCTCAAGTATTTTGCTTTCTGGAGCATCCCATACTGCCCAATATATGTCGTAGCACTTATCCTCATTCCTATACGTCCTTAAATCCCAAATAAAAAAATGACCGCACCCCAAATCGTCAGCAAAAACAAAGGCATTCTCTAAGACATTAATCTTTTGCTGATCACACTCAGGATTTCCAGAAGGAGATTCCTGAATTTCATAAATGGTTATACCAATACCTTCTTGATATTGTGATAATGCAAAGGAACCTGGACAAAGTATCATCAGCCAATTATTTGCAATCCCTGTACCGAAGATCTTACAAAATTCTTTGTAGTCTTCTGGAAAAGTAATGTTGTTTTCTTGTTCAAAGGCTTCAATGTCTTCATCAGTGGAGATACTATGACCAGACTGCTTTTCCAAAAATTGAATTCTTTGGGCTAATTCTTGCCAGCGAAAAACTGTACTCATACGACAAATAACCAAGAGGATGTTTTGGAAGCTCTATAGGGTGAATTAATCCTAATGGGATCCAGCCCAGAATTCGGTCACCCAAAGTCACCGCTCCTTTGAATTCTGTAAACGATGTGACTCTAATGATCTGAGAGAGGATACAGGGGTTCCACCCCTGCACCCCGTCCTAACCTATGAGGCTATGGCTATATTTACTCTCGCGCACCTTTCACCCAGAGCTTGAACTCATGGCATAGCTGTAGCTAGATTCGCTGGGACAAGGGGCTTAAGCCCCTTATTGCCGTACAGCTTCAGCAGCGTCCTAAGCAAGCTGTCTAGAGCTACAGAACTGATCTGCCGTAGGTTTCTAGGTTTCGTTCAGAACCCAGTTGACCAAAGTGCGAACACCATAGCCTGTTGCCCCAGCACTGTTGTAGCCATTCTCCTTGTCTGCCCAGACTGGCCCAGCCACATCCAGGTGGGCCCAGGGCGTTTCCTTGACGAACTGCTTCAGAAACAGGGCAGCAGTGATGGCTCCGCCAGGCCGTGGCCCGGTGTTTTTCATATCGGCGATCGGGGACTTTAAACCGTCGAAGTACTTGTCTTCGATCGGCATCCGCCAAAGTTTCTCTCCCGCCTGCTCCGAAGCTTGGGCGAGTTGATGGGCGATCGCGTCGTCGGGACTCCATAGCCCAGCGATGTCATCTCCCAGCGCAATCACACAGGCTCCAGTCAAAGTAGCCAAATCAACGATCGCGTCCACTCCCAATTTCTCAGCAAACACTAGGGCATCGGCTAGGGTCAGGCGGCCCTCTGCGTCAGTGTTGTTGATCTCGATCGTCTTGCCGTTGGAAGCAGTGAGAATATCACCGGGGTGCATGGCCCGGGCGCTAATCATGTTCTCGGTAGCGGCGGTAATGAAGTGGACTTCCACATCGGGCTTGAGTTGGGCGATCGCTTTCGCGGCCCCCAGCATTGCCCCTGCGCCTCCCATGTCGGTTTTCATCATTTCGATGCCGCTTCCTGCGCCACCTTTGATGTTGAGGCCGCCAGAGTCAAAGGTGAGGCCTTTGCCGATGATGGCTAGCTTGCGGCGGGGTGTGCCATCGGGCTTGTAGGTGAGGTGGATAAACTTAGGCGGCAGATCAGAGGCTTGAGCCACGCCCAGAAATGCACCCATGCCCAGCTTCTCGCAGTCTTCTCGTTCTAGAATTTCTAAGTTGAGGCCGTGATCTTGAGCGATCGTTGTCGCTGTTTCTGCCAGAGTGATCGATGTAACGAAGTTGGCGGGGGCGGCCACCAGTTCCCGTGCCAGGATCACACCAGAGGTAATTTGGCGGGCCCGGGCGATCGCGGCTTCCTGTCCGCTCAGTCCCAACAGTTCCACTTGGTCGATCAAATGGCCTTTGTCCTCTGCATCGGACTTGAACCGAGTGTCCTGATACAGAGCCAGTTCCACGCCTTCAACAATCGCCTGAGCAGTGGCGGCGGGGTCAGCGTTCCACACGGGCAGGGCAATTCCTAGAGTCTTGATTTTCTCCTTACGGGCGGTGCGGGCGATCGTGGCGGCGGCGCGGCGCAATCCGTCCAGTTTCAGTGCATCAGGCGTACCCAGCCCCACCAAGATGATTTTACGAACGCTGCCCCCAACCCGCGTAGCAGCGCTGCTGCCTTCCTTGCCTTTGAACTCGACTTCAGCGATTAGTTCTTTCAGCACCCCAGAAAGCTTCTCGTCCAGCGCTGTCCAATCTCCGGTTAACGCTCCATCACTTTCAAACAATCCGATCGCCAACCCGTCTCCAGTCCAGTCCAGAACGGCTGTATCCGTCACTCGCAAATCCATGCAGGCTTTCCTCTTGCTTACTAATCTCCAGTATCGATCAAAGTTAAGAGGCTAGGGCGAGTCTGGGGGTGCTTTAGACTGAAGTGATAACAGGCGGACGATCGGAAATGTCAGTCACCAGTCGAGTTTAGCGGGTGAACACTTGAGCGCTGAAGGGCAGCAGTTCGATCGTTAGTTTTCCATCCTTTGCTTCGGCGGTGGAACCGTTCAGGCTGTCCTTCCAGAGTCCGTCACTGGGAAAGTGAGAAATCTCGTATTCAGGAAAGCTGCGATCGCCCAAGTTCGCAATCACGACCGCTGGCGAACCCTCGTCATTCCAACGAACATAGCTGAGGATAGAATTTTCT
>DATNQR010000426.1:0-1869 GCA_036703905.1 Thermosynechococcaceae cyanobacterium | reverse complement strand
GTTAGTTCATGCAATCGCAGTTCTACCGCCGGAAACTGTTCTCGAAAGACTCTTAAAATCTCTGGTAGTAACGTATACATTGCAGAGTCAACAAAGCCGATCGCCAACCGTCCCACCTCACCCCGCCCGATCTGTTGAGTCGCTTCGATCGCCTATTCGAGTTGCGCTAACACTCCATAGGAGCGCTCCAAAAACACTTTGCCTGCTTCAGTTAGATGCACTTGCCGCTTCGTTCGTTCAAACAGCTTGACTCCTAGTTCATCTTCCAAACCGCGAATCTGCTGACTGAGCGGGGGTTGGGAAATGTGCAACCGCTCCGCTGCTCGACTGAAGTGGAGTTCCTCAGCCACCGCGATGAAGTAGTGCAGGTGCCGTAATTCCATCACACTTATATCTTTAACCTATTAATCTTAGTCAAATATATATTGGACAGTCACATAGCTGTCTCCTATCGTCAGAAATATGAGGCGTATCTCATCGTTCTTGTATCGGAGAAAACCAATGAACTCAGACAGAAATCGTGTCGCTCCTAAAGTTTGGTTGATTACAGGATGCTCAACAGGGTTTGGACGTGCCCTCGCAGAAGCTGTGTTGAAGCAGGGCGACTATCTGCTGGCGACTGCTCGTGAACCAGAGCAACTTCGCGCTTTGATTGAGCACTATCCAGAAAACGCAAAGGCTGTACGTCTGGATGTAACAGTGTCTCAAGACATCCAAGCAGCCGTTGATGCAGCGATCGCCACATTCGGTCGAATTGATGTGCTGGTCAACAATGCTGGCTATGGATTGATTGGAGCACTTGAAGAAGTCAGTGATGCTGATATTCGCCAACAGTTTGAAACCAACTTCTTTGGGGCACTCCGTCTGATGCGAACGGTCTTGCCTGTGATGCGTCAGCAAGGCAGCGGTCACATTGTGAATATGTCATCCACAGCAGGATTAGTGGGATTTGGTGGAAGCAGCCTCTACTGTGGCGCTAAATTCGCTCTGGAAGGTACGTCTGAAGCCCTAGCTAAGGAGGTTGAATCCTTTGGAATTAAAGTCACTTTAATTGAACCTGGAGCATTTCGCACTGATTTCAACGGACGCTCTCTGGCAGCAGCCGAACAATCCATTGATGCCTATGCGACCGTGAGTGGTGCCTCGTTGCAGTGGTTCAAAGAGATGGATGGTAAGCAACCTGGCGATCCACGATCAGCGGCGCAAGCCATCATTCAAGCTGTGGAAAGTCCTCATCCACCGATGCGACTGGCATTAGGCACCGATGCCATGAGCCTGATTCAGGAAAAACTGGAATGGGTCAAAACCGATTTGGATGCTTGGCAGCAGGTGACTGTCAGTACGGATTATTCAGATAGTAACAGTGAGGTAATAGTTGGGTAGCTAGAGCTATGAGCTAGTTATTAGACGGTGCATACATCCACTAATCGGTAGAAATAATAGTTATGCCGCAAATCCTGAGTGGGGACGTAGTTGAGAAGCTATTTGTTCATGCTCAGACTTAAGTTGCTTTAAGTTCGCGGATAGGATGGTAATCTGAAGGATATTGTTGGGCAATCTTCGAGGCTGAAGAGGCGATCAAATGAGCAAAATCGTTGTCCAAGAAATTAATGTTCCAAGTACAAGTCTTGCAATGCGATCGTTACCGCATATTGATTTTGCTGATGCGTTTAAATGCCAGCTTCCAGAGAACCAGCCTCAAAATATAGATTCAGTGACACGAGCAATTTTTGGCGTTGCTGAATAAAGGTATGAATCATTGCGGGACAGGGACATCCTGGAATTTGAGGTAGTGAAGTAGCAATCGAACTGAGTGTTTCAGTAGCTCAATGGACTTGGAATAACAAAGCGTTTTGCGATGAAGTCGCG
>DATNQR010000425.1:0-10848 GCA_036703905.1 Thermosynechococcaceae cyanobacterium | reverse complement strand
TGGATGAACTAGAGCAAAAAATTACTGTTCTGGAAAGTGAATATCAAGCGCTTCAGCAGAATAGTGGAAAGCTCAAAGAACTCGAACTTGAGATCGATCGTCTCCATCTGCGCCGCTCTATCGTTCTGTTTGAGCGCTTCTCAGCTAAGTGCATTCAGAAGAAAGTTCAAGTAGCGTTTTCGCCCAAGCACTACCAGGAAGACGTGATGCAGAGTAGTCTACCCCAGACCCCACAGCCTTCTGAGGTAGAAAGTCGTGATTGACTTTACCAGATTCCTGGGATCTCAAAGATCCCAGGGATTTCATCCTTTCTTGTAGGTTTTTCCCTGCGGGAAGTACTGCTGTTGAGCTTAAAGCTGGGTGCGATCGGTCAGAATCTCATAGCCCTGCTCCGTCACCAACACCGTATGCTCGAACTGGGCAGACAGGGCATTATCCAGCGTCACCACTGTCCAGCGATCGTGAAGGGTGCGGGTGAACTTGGAGCCAGCGTTGAGGATTGGCTCGATCGCCAGAGTCATTCCCGCCTTGAGCTTAACGTTGGGCATACTGTGAGTGCGGAAGTTGAACACAGAGGGTTCCTCGTGCAGGTTGCGCCCCACGCCGTGCCCAGTAAAATCCTCTACCACGCTGAAGCCATTGGCTTTAACGTAATCCTCGATCGCGCCGGCTAAATCCATCAAATGTGCGCCTGCTTTAACTTGCTCGATGCCTTTGTAGAGAGCAGCCTCGGCAGCCTGAATCAGACGATCAGCAGCAGGCGACACTTCCCCTACAGCGATCGTGATGCAGGAGTCGCCGTGGAATCCCTGGAAGTATGCGCCAGTATCAACTTTCAGCACGTCCCCTGAGCGAATTACCTTTTTGCGGTTGGGGATGCCGTGAACTACTTCGTGGTTGATGCTGGAGCATATGGAACCGGGAAAGCCGTGGTAGCCCTTGAAACTGGGGGTTGCGCCCATCTCGCGGATTCGCGCTTCTGCGTAGGTATCCAAGTCGGCAGTGGTCATTCCGGGCTGTACTCGCTCCGAAATCTCCTTCAGCACCGTAGCGACAATCCGGGAAGCCTGCCGCATGGTTTCGATTTCGCTGGCGGACTTGATCTCGACTCCCCGATGGTTGCGCTTGGGAGCGGGAAGCGCGGGTCTATTTAGCAGTTGACTCAGAATTTTCATGCCACTCAGAAGAATTGAATACGGTGGACGATCGAGGAACAGGATTCCGCGACGATCACGAAGGGACAGATGCTCATTCCTCAAGCATTGCGCTTCTTCCAAAGTAACTTAAATTCAACCCTCTTCTGCGTAAGCAAGCAGCATAACGGGCATGACCCATCTCATGGGATAGGTGAAAGCAGAGGGGAAGTGGATTCTCTTGATTAAGGTCTAACGCTATGATTGGAGAGAGGTTAAGTTGTGTAAAGAAAATTGACTGCAACCTACAAGTTTGTTGACTCTGCGCTGCAAGGCTCTTGGCATCCGATCACTCCCCTCTGGCAGGGTGACGAAAAGAACGTACAGCAAGGTTTACCCCACAGCCAACTGGCTCCCACCTGGCAAATGCTGCTGCTGGGTGATGGCTCTCCCACGCGCCACCTGCAACTGCTGACTGGAGAACCAACCGAGGTAGACGTGATCGATATGTCAGCGATCGGCCTGGACTTGGATGGTGCGCCTAGTCAGATTCAGGTGGTTCCCGGCCCACGAGTACGGCGACAGGTTTGGCTGCGAACTTCATCGGGACAGCGCCTCGCCTACGCCACTTCCTGGTGGGAAGCTAGCCATGTGGACGAGTATTTGCAGAATCGATCGCTGCCCATTTGGGCCAGTCTGGCCCGCCTGAGGACTGAGCTTTATCGAGATGTGCAGGGGCTTTACTTCGGCCAATCGCCAGCACTGGAGCGAGCCTTTGGTCAGGTAGGGCCCTTCTGGGGCCGGCACTACCTGTTCTGGCATCACGGACAACCCCTGACCTTGATCTATGAAGTGTTCTCGCCCTACCTGACAAAGTATCTCGGCCCAACGCGATCGGAAAGCAGATAGTCCCAGATCAACTCAGAGCGATCGTCTTGCCTAAATTGTGGCTACTTAGTGATTGCAGTGGTTACTCTAGCAATATTTCGCGTATTGGCAACGCTCAAGCAAATTGTCAAGACTTTGCACACGTTGCGAGATGTGGGAGACGATCGTGTCTCGTTGGTGATCACGTCTCGCTAGCAGTCAAGTGAGCGGATTGATGTCAGATGAGCGGATTACTATCGAGGCTGGTTATCAAAACTCCAGCTTATAATTCCCTCATCCCATTGCCATCGCTTGCCCGTGCTTGCTATCTATCCCGGTAGTTTCGATCCCATCACCTTCGGCCACCTCGACATCATTGAACGGGGCTGCAAGCTGTTCGATCGTGTTTTAGTGGCAGTGCTGCGGAACCCTAATAAAACGCCTTTGTTCACCGTTGCCGAGCGAATTGAGCAAATTCACAGCGCAACCCGCCATCTGTCCAACGTGGCAGTGGACAGCTTCGAGGGTCTGACAGTGAACTATGCTCAGATGCAAGGGGCAAGTGCGCTGCTGCGAGGGCTACGGGTACTCTCAGATTTTGAGATGGAGCTTCAGATGGCCCATACTAATAAAACCCTCTCTGCCCAAGTCGAAACGGTTTTCCTGGCAACCTCCAATGAATACAGTTTCCTCAGCAGCAGTTTGGTCAAGGAAGTTGCCCGCTTCGGTGGCTCTGTTGATCGTTTTGTCCCCCCTCACGTTGCCCTGGATATTTACCGATGCTACGCGAAGACCCACTCAGTATCACCCCAGAGCGCAGACCTAACGCTAATGGAACCGCGTCCACTGGAGCCGGAGACGCTGCTCGATCGGGAGTAGATATTCAACGCGAACTGAACCGATTAGAAGAAATTGTTCTCGATAGCCCTCGCATTCCCCTCAGTCGGCGGACGCTGGTGGATGAGGAGCAATTGCTAGAGCAGTTGGATCTGGTGCGGCTCAATCTGCCAGAAGCGTTCCATGAAGCAGAAGCAGTGGCGCGGCACAAAGACGAAATTTTGCATCAGGCAGAGCAGTACGCCCAGGAAATTATTGACCAGGCCGAGCGCCGCGCTGCCCAGATGATCAACGAGACTGGGGTTTTGCGTCAGGCAGAATTGGAGGCTCAACAACTCCGTCAACAGGTGCAGCAGGAGTGTGAAGCAGCCAGAGACCAGACGATCGTTGAGATTGACCACCTCCGCCGCCAAGCTCAAGCGGAACTGGAGGAGATGCAGCGCCAGGTGATTGGCGAATGTCAAGATATTCAAGCTGGGGCGGACAATTACGCCGATCGCGTCCTGTCAGATATGGAAATGCAGTTGGCTGAAATGCTACGGGTGATCCGCAATGGCAAACAGCAGCTACAGAGCGCCCAACCGGAGCCGCTAGGACGATCGCATAACCCCAACTCGGCACGGCAGGCAGGTCGGGGCAGTCGCAGCTAGGCTGTGCAGCTAGGTTGTGAAGAGATGCTCTCCGAGCATCTCAAATTCTCTACTTTGCCTTGAGTCCCTGTTTTGCGTACAGAGTGGCGCTGACGGCCGCACTGATGCCCGCAACTAGACCGACACTCATACCCTCGATCGCTTGATTGACTGGATTCTTGCTCAGGCACTCAATGGTGGGTGAGTCAGCTTGAGCGCAACGGTTGCTCTCTGCCCAACTTGAAGTTCCGCCTAGAATTACCCCTGCCGTGCTGCACAGCCCTACCATCAGCAGGAACGGACGTTGTTTTCTACCCATAGATGGATGTCACTTAAGTATTTGTGGCTTCAAATCTCCATCCAATGTAGCGGTCTGAGCGGGAAAGTCAACCGTAGATGAACGGAGACGGAAGGCTCAGCTACTCAACTTACAACGCTGCTTAGTTTACAGCTTGCATACAACTTAGGAGCGGCGCGATCGCCCTTGTTCTGCAATCTTGTTCCCTCGTCGCTTACCCTAGAGTCAGGAAATTGCCGTAGTATCGATGCCCTATCAACCGCTCCATCATAAGTACCGTCCTCAAACTTTTGCTGCACTGGTGGGGCAGGAGGCAGTCGCCACTACCCTCACCCACGCCCTCCAGCAGCGAAAGATCGCTCCAGCCTATCTGTTCACTGGGGCACGAGGCACAGGCAAAACTTCCAGCGCCCGAATTCTGGCAAAATCGCTAAACTGTTTGCAATCCGATGTGCCGACGGAGGCACCCTGTGGCGTGTGTGAGGTATGCTGCGCGATCGCTAACGGTTCGGCGCTGGACGTGATCGAGATCGACGCAGCTAGCAATACCGGCGTGGACAATATCCGCGAGTTGATTGAGCGATCGCAGTTTGCCCCCGTCCAGTGCCGCTACAAGGTCTATGTCATCGACGAGTGCCATATGCTCAGTACAGCGGCCTTCAATGCGTTGCTGAAGACGCTGGAGGAACCGCCCGATCGCGTGGTCTTCGTTCTGGCCACCACTGATCCCCAGCGAGTTTTGCCGACGATCATCTCGCGCTGCCAACGGTTTGACTATCGCCGGATTGCGCTAGAACCGATGATGCAGCATTTGGAGATGATTGCCCAAAAAGAAGCGATCGTCATTGCCCCAGAAGCTCTAACCCTGGTGGCTCAACTATCGCAGGGTGGCTTGCGTGATGCCGAAAGTTTGCTGGATCAACTGAGTCTGCTGGCGGGAGAAATTTCCGTGGAGCGAGTCTGGGATCTGGTGGGAGCAGTGCCAGAGCGAGACTTGATGGCGCTGGTATCTGCGATCGCTGCCAATGATCCAGAAACTCTACTTGATACAGCCCGCCGTCTGCTCGATCGCGGTCGGGAACCCTTGATCGTGCTGCAAAACCTAGCTAGCTTCTACCGAGATTTGCTAATTGCCAAAACTGCGCCGCAGCGCAGTGATCTCGTTGCCCTTACGCCGCCGACTTGGGCCAAGATGACCGAGTTTGTCCAGCAGCTAGACATCAGCGCGATTTTGGCGGGACAGCAGCATCTCCGCAGTAGCGAACTCCAACTCAAGAACACCACTCAGCCGCGCCTCTGGCTGGAAATAACGCTACTGGGATTGCTAGGGGCGATCGCCCCTGCTGCCCCATCCCCGCTTCCGATCCCCATCAAGCCCAGCCTTTCCGTTGCCCCGCCACCACCCGTCAAGCCGATTCAGCCAGAGCGAGAGGCGATCGAGCCTGTTTCAGAGCCAAGGGCAATCAAGCCAGTCTCAGAGCCAGAGGAGCCTGCCCCCGATGCAGCACCAGTTGTGCCGCCTACCCCAGGGGAGCAGCGATCGGGCGATGCTTGGGCCGCAATGCTGCTTCAGCTTCAGCCCTCAACTCAAGCGATGCTGCGTCAGCAAGGCTGTTTGATCGAACTCACTGAAACAGAAGCCGTCGTTGGCATCAACACTCGATGGCAAGACAACGCTCGAACCAGGCTAGGAAACCTGGAAGCAGCCTTTGAGCAATCGCTGGGGCGCAAGGTGCAAGTTCGGCTCCAGGCAATCACGCCAGGGGAACTGAAAGCGACGAGAGAGCAAAGTAGCGACAGTGTCTCGCCCTCCTCGATCAACCCTACTCCTACCGATTACAACAGCGCTCCTTTTTCCAAAACTCCTCACCGAGTTAGTGAGCCGAAGTCGTCTTTTTCTAGCGAGGAGCCGCCCGCACCGCCCTCTGACCCTGCCCCTCAATCCTGGGAAACAGACTCGACCGCCAGAGCCGCAAAGCAACTGGCAGAGTTTTTCGGCGGGCGCGTGGTGGATTTGAGTCAGGTTGAGGAGCAGTCAGAGGGAACGATCGATGCTCCCAACCTTGTGCCTCTCCCCGATGTCCCTCTCCCCGAAACCTTGATCGACCCTGACGAAGATGATTTCTCAGGTGTGCCCTTCTAAGCTATCTTCCTTGTCTGAAAGATATAGCCGTAGACAGACAGCATAGGACATCGGGTTTGAGGGGGATGTAGAGGCGCTGCCTCCTCAGATACCCCCGGCGAATGACAGAACCCTACTGCTCTTCCCAAGCCCGCATCTTGCCCGGATTCAGCAGCCCGTAGGGATCGACTTCCTTCTTGAACTGGAGTTGCTCCGGGTCAACCTGCTTCATGCCGCCATCTTCCAGGATGTAGGTGTGCGGATTGAAGATGAAAGCACCCTGAGATTCGTGATGGACGATAATCTCGTTCAGGCGGGCTTCGGTAGAGTAGCGAACGATTTGCAGTGCCGCAGAGCGGGCTGAACCCCCCACCCGTAGGAACTCCAGGTGCATCATTACTTCATCACCATAGTGGTGATACATTGCCTCCAGAGTCTTCAAGTCATCACCAGGAAACAGGGTTTGCAGATAAGTGAGGCTGGGATCGACGCTGCGAGCATGGAGGGTGGTGTGGTTCCAAGAATATTCCACCAGGGTTACGCCTTTGCTGGCCTCCTGAGCGGTTTTCTGGTAAGTGATGTGACCACCACACTCCTTTACCAGCTCGGCAAACGGTTCCAAACAAGACTCAGCAATCAGCACTAAAGCGCAGTGGGTATTGTCAGGGATATATTGCCGCAGGGCCGCGAAGTAGGTGGCGATCGGAGCGGCACAGATGCAAACTAGCTTCTTGATGATGCCGTCGCTGTCGCTGAGGGTTTGACCGAACCGAGCTGCCTGCATGAACTCGGGGAAAGTGACGATCGCCTCTGCCCAAGCATAGGCGGGCCCCAGGGGAATCTCCAGCTCGGTAATGATGCCATTTGTGCCATAGGCGTGAGCTACTTTGTAGACGGCATCGCCGCGTAGCTCGATCACCCGCGGCTCGTCCTCCATCGTCACCACTCGCACCGCCAAAAGGTTGCCACGATCGCGCAATTGCCCATAGGTGATTGATCCCACGCCGCCACTACCGCCGCCAATGAAGCCGCCGATCGTCGCTTTGCGGTAGGTGGAAGGAGCCATGCGAATCTCCCAGCCCGTTTCCCGCGTTTGCTTATCCAACGCCGCCAGCTTTACGCCGGGTTCCACACAGGCGACCCCTGGCTTGATCCACTTCACTTGCTGCATATTCGACAAGTCCAAAATCACGCCGCCTTGAAGCGGGACGCACTGCCCATAGTTGCCCGTGCCTGCCCCGCGTACTGTGAGGGGTACGCGATGTTTGACGCACACCTGCGCCACCCGTAGCACCTCCGCTTCAGTGGTGGGCCGCACGACTAGATCGCCGCGCTTATCGCTCAGGAGCGGCTGAAGGACGGGACTGTAGGTGTAGTAATCCTGGGACAGCTTGGCGACCTGACCCGGATCAGTGATCAATTCAAGGCCTTTAAGGGCAGTCAGAAGGGCGGAGAGGTCGGGGGCAGTGGTGGAGATCATGGCGCAAGGGGCGATCGCTCAAAAACTTACTGTTGCAGATTATCAGTGAATTCGATCGCGTGTTGTTCGCAAGGTGACGGTTGCCTTCAGAATCAATACTCCAGATACCTTCTGAATGATTCTAGAAGGCTTTCAGCGCTTGCCGTCCGAGGAATTCAGCCATTTTTTTCAAAACTAGCTGCGATCGATCTACTCTTCCTCAACTCAGCCTCTCAACTTCTCGGCGTACACTGATGCCAATCTGCACCGCTTCATTCAGCAGTTGACCATACTCGCTAGCTTGCTGATTCAGTTCCAGCCCTCGCAAGGTCGTCAAATTACCCTCAATGTGAGCTACAAGATCCTGACGACGTGAGAGTAAGCCGCGCCCCTCTCGCAAAATCTTCTCGGTCATGAGCGCACAAACAAGGTTTTCTCTAGTTAGCGCCAAGGCTGAGAGAACCTGTTCCCGATCGACCAAACTCACCTGGCAATGTTTCACCGCGCCTACCCGATCGAGTAGGTCAACTGCCTGGATCACTTCATTGTGTCCATCTACTTCATCTAGCAGTCCCATAAATGTTCTAAATCGTTTGGCTGTAACCTTCATATGCAGATTCCAGGCCACCACCACTCCCAAAGTGATGCCTAAAGTGATTTGGAGGAACTGTGCGATCGTCACCCAGTCGTTAACAGTGCCACGGTTGTTTGTGACAAATAAACCGATGGGAATTGTGAACACAAAAGTCAGAGCCGTCACCAGAACTTCAGTCAATAAAAACAGACTTAACCGCCTGGAGCTACGGACGATCGAGGGTCGGCAAACTCCTCCAAATACGCTGCCAACAAACACTTCGCCTACATCCAAGCCGCTTAAACGCTCAAGCTCTGCTTCAGAAATTCTCAGGTCTTCCAACTCAGGTTTCATTGGTTTCTCAAGTTGAATGTTGGCCGCTCCGATGCTCAATTCAGTAGAGACATCAACGCATTCCAGACTCCTGTAAAGAAGCTACCTTCGCGAGCACGGAATAGCTCAAACTGTCCCGGAGAACCAAAAAAAGGTCGCAGCGTCCATCCTAACTGAGTACCCACAAAGCCGTAGAGAACCAGCCAGAACTTGAGAATATTCGTGCGGATCTTGACTCCTTCATTGATTTCATCCTTGACGATCGGGCGCATAATTTTATACAAAAAGGAAACGCCCAGTACGCCTGTTAGAGCAAAAATGGCTACGTTAAGTAGGAGAAAAAAGCTGTAGTCGTTTACAGTAATCAGAAAAAACAGCGTCACTGGAGCGAACCCACATAGCAGTAAAGAAATGACTGAGATAGCTGTCAGCAAGTAGGTGAAGTGCTGACCGATGCTTTGCTTGGAGCCAAAGAGAACATTGAAAATGTAAAGAGTTGGAAGACAAACTAGGAGTGTAATCAGATATAAAGCAGGCAGCTTAATCGTAGAGGAGAGAATCTGCAATGGGCTGTGAGAAGCGCCGATAATTGCCCCATAGATTGCGAAGAAACAGAAGCTAGAGAGCAGAAGAGCAGAGATCTTAGTCTTGAGCTTTCTACCCTCATGAATTTCTGCTAAAAACGTTTCTCGATCGCGCAGCAAAGCACTGACTACAGAAAAGTAGTTCATAGAAATCTTCCTGTATTTCCATGAGTAGGATTAGAACCAAGCGATCAAAATAACTGACCCATAAATTTAGGGACAGAAGCAGGGGGAGATACAGTTGCCCGGCTTGAGATTACAGAAGATGCTGCGGAAATTGTCGGTGGTTCACGATCGTGGACATCCTGTTACGGGCAAGTGCCGTCACCCGATTTGATCGCTCCAGCCGCTCCCTGCTGGAGACCTCCTGCTCCAGTCCCGTGACCCCTAGATTAGTTTTTAGCTTCATCCGGCTCACGATCGCCTCATAATGAGAGAGGAACTTTACATTGCTTCATCATGGCGCGTGACCTGCGGAAATTTATCCAACAGCTAGAGCAACGGGGACAGCTAAAGCGGATCAAGGCCCTAGTCGATCCTGAGCTAGAAATCGCAGAGATTGCCAACCGGATGCTGCAACAGGGTGGCCCAGCGCTGCTGTTTGAAAATGTTAAGGGATCGCCCCATCCTGTCGCAGTGAATTTGATGGGAACCGTGGAGCGGATTTGCTGGGCCATGAACATGGAGCAACCAGAGGAACTGGAAACCTTGGGCAAGAAGCTAAGTATGCTCCAGCAGCCGAAGCCGCCGAAGAAAATTGGACAAGCGATCGAGTTTGGCAAGGTGCTGTTTGATGTGATCAAGGCCAAGCCGCAACGGGATTTTCTGCCCCCGTGTCACCAAGTGGTGATCAAAGACAACCTGGATCTGAACCAGATCCCGATGATTCGGCCCTACATGGGTGACGCTGGAAAAATCATTACGTTGGGACTGGTAATCACGAAGGATTGCGAAACCGGAACTCCAAACGTTGGCGTGTACCGATTGCAACTGCAATCCAACAGCACAATGACCGTGCATTGGCTATCAGTACGGGGCGGAGCACGGCATCTCCGCAAAGCAGCCGAGCGGGGGCAGAAACTGGAAGTAGCGATCGCTCTCGGAGTCGATCCCCTGATCATCATGGCTGCGGCCACCCCAATTCCGGTGGACTTGTCCGAGTGGCTGTTCGCCGGCCTCTACGGCGGTTCAGGTGTCCATCTGGCCAAGTGCAAAACCGTGGATCTGGAAGTGCCAGCAGACTCGGAGTTTGTGCTGGAAGGTACAATCACCCCCGGTGAAGTACTGCCAGATGGGCCTTTCGGCGATCACATGGGCTATTACGGCGGCGTGGAAGACTCGCCTTTGGTGCGGTTCCACTGCGTCACCCACCGCAAAAACCCGATCTACATGACTACCTTTAGCGGTCGTCCTCCCAAAGAAGAAGCAATGATGGCGATCGCCCTCAACCGCATTTACACGCCAATTCTGCGGCAGCAAGTTTCCGAAATCGTAGACTTCTTCTTGCCGATGGAAGCCCTAAGCTACAAAGCGGCGATCATTTCGATCGATAAAGCCTATCCCGGTCAGGCACGACGGGCAGCGCTGGCATTCTGGAGTGCCCTGCCCCAGTTCACCTACACCAAGTTTGTGATCGTGGTGGATAAGAGCATCAACATCCGTGATCCACGCCAAGTGGTGTGGGCGATTAGCTCCAAAGTTGACCCAACCCGCGACGTTTTCATCCTGCCTGACACGCCCTTCGACACGCTTGATTTTGCCAGCGAAAAGGTCGGGTTGGGTGGCCGCATGGGCATTGATGCCACGACAAAAATCAGTCCTGAAACCGATCACGAGTGGGGCGCACCGTTGGAATCTGATCCAGAAGTTGCTGCAATAGTTGATCGGCGCTGGGCAGAGTACGGTCTAGCAGACTTGCAACTGGGCGAAGTTAACCCCAATCTGTTTGGCTACGATGTCAAGCAGTGATGAAGAATTCATCGTGCCCTCACGATCGTCGAAGTTGTCCCTAC
>DATNQR010000424.1:0-3485 GCA_036703905.1 Thermosynechococcaceae cyanobacterium | reverse complement strand
GATGGCTTCGACATCCGCACCCTTAAGGTTGCCGATGTCCGCAAACACATGGCACTCGTTACGCAAGGCAGCCCGCTTTTCCCTGGAACGATCGCGGAGAATATTGCCTACGGCTGCGCGGAAGCGACCTTGCAAGAGATTCGGGAGGCGGCGGTGGAATCCGGGGCGGCTGAGTTCATCCTCGCCTTGCCGGAGCAGTACGATACTATTCTCAGTGAGGGCGGTCAGAACCTATCGGGCGGACAGCGGCAGCGTTTAGCGATCGCGCGGGCGCTAGCTACTAAGGCTCCGATACTCATCCTCGACGAACCGACGAGTTCACTAGATTTGAAGCACGAACAGTGGGTGATAGAAACCCTCCAGCGTCTGCGTCGCAAAAGAACCATTATCTTAGTGACGCACCGACTCGAAACCGCCGTAGACTGCGATCGCATTTTTGTGATGCAGGAGGGCGAGATTGTCGAAGAAGGCACCCATGACGAACTTCTGTCCCAACAAGGACTCTACTTCCGAATGCTGGGCTACAAGCCATCCTCGACCTGACGACCCTATAAAGCCGCCGTCATGAGTAATGCTTGCATTTTCAGAGAATGGGTAGCCGTAACCCCTTCTCCTGTTGGTAACGTTTTGGGGTTGTCTGCAACATTCTCCGAAACACGGTGGTCATGTGACTCTGGTTGCCAAATCCCGCTTCCACTGCAACCTCAGCTAGTCTGCGGGTTGGATCGTGCAAAAGTTTCTGGGCATATTTCAACCGACACCGCAGGACGTATTGATAGGGTGACAGCCCCGTGGTAGCTTTGAATGCCCGCGCCAAATGGTACGGGCTAAACCCCACCGTGGCAGCAATATTGCTCAGGTTCACTTCTTGTGACAGGTGTGCCTGGATGTATTCCAGGCTAGTTTTTAACAGCTTGGGTTCCAAAAATTCTGGCGGACGTTTGAATCCAGAGAGATTCGATCTCCGGTAGATAATTTGACCTAGGACTGCCGTTGCCACGGATTCCAAGTAGAACGCACCGCCAACCTGTCCGTTGCTAAAAAACTCCTGTATAGCGATCGCTGTACTTAAACCCCAATGCGTCTTTGGAATCTGCCCCGGCAGTAACTCAATCGTTTGCTCATCTGCCGCTGTGCGCGACAGGAACGCTTGCGAATACCCAAATACTACAAAACAGGAGGCATCTTCGACAGAACGGTAAGTGCTGCCTTGAGGCACAATATCAAAGCCTCCCGGCAGGGCTTCGTAAGGTCGCAGGCGATCGCTATCAAAAGCAGCAACCCCACGAGTTACGCCAAAACTGGTGACTACCAGATGAAGCGGCGATCGCAGATTCACTTCCAGATGTCCCGGTGGGATGATTGCCACCATCATTTCTGGCGTTTCCAGCCAATGTCCCCATTGCGGTAAGGTTTCCATCGGTGGCTGGTCGAGGGGAATTTTGCACTCAGTTGGGTTGAACAGAAACTCTTGCAAGAGATTCATGAGCAGGGGGAATGGATGATTGACAGCAGGCGGTTTACTCAAAATTGATTGTCCCAAAAAGCTGATGGCGATAGTCCGCAAGAATTTAAAAGACAGTCATTGCCAACATCAAATAATCTCATTACCAGAATTGCGATTGTTGAATATTAATGTCTGCACTGATTCCGATTTCAACCTTCTTCATTGGCTGTCACGGGTTACTGGCTCTAGGTTTGTCCTATCAAGTGGCGATGGAACGTACCCGTACTCGCATCTGGCATGGTACGACCCCCGCAGAAATCGCCTCACAGCCCAATTATTTGAAACAGCCCAACGCTTGGGCAGCGTTCGTGGAGAAACTGACGCAACAGTCCGTTGCCACGAAAGAGGTGGATGATGGCGTGTTGCAGCGGACGATCCGGGCGCATGGCAATTTCACGGAGTACGTACCCCTCGGCTTATTATTTCTGATTGTCTTGGAGTGGATGCAAGCGGCATCTGGGCTACTGTGGCTGCTGGGTGCAACGCTCATACTGGCGCGGATTGCCCATGCTTGGGGATTGCTCCAAACTTATGGGCCGTCACCAGGACGAGCGATTGGCTTTTTTGGTACCTGGTTGGTTTATATTGTCGGCAGTGTGGCGTGTCTCTACTACAGCTTGCGGCAATTCTAATCCTTCACCCACCGAATCTAATTGAATCATCACAATGCTAAGAGCTATTGATACCGACATTTGGGTTGCTGAACAACCGCTTAAATATTTTGGGTTAGAAGTTGGGACGAGAATGACGGTGATTCGTCTGAACGATAACAAATTAATGGTTATCTCGCCAATTCGCACTGATGAGGCAACGGTTCATCAATTAAATCAATTAGGAGATGTTAGTTACATCGTTGTTCCCAATTTGTATCATCACTTGTTCGTCACCCAGTTCAAGCAGATTTATCCTGATGCAGAACTTTGGGCAACATCGGGTTTAGAACAGAAGCGCCCCGATTTACTGATTGACCAGATTCTTAGCGATCGCACCAGCCAGCTTTTTGATGGCGTTGAAGCTGCGATGGTTACAGGGTTCAACACACTGGATGTCAAAGGATACTCTCCTCTGAATGAATGGGTTTTCTTCCATCCCAAAAGTCGCACTTTGATTGTGACCGACCTGGCATTTCATTTTGATGGAAACAGTTCGCTTACTACACAGTTAGTTGCCAAACTGCTCGGTAGCTACCAGCAACTTCGTCCATCATTACTGGAAAAAATCGCAACTCAGGAGAAAGACCAGGTACAGCAGTCCATTCAACAGATCCTCTCCTGGGATTTTGACCGAGCAATCGTGGCACACGGCAGCATTCTGGAGCAGGATGGTAAGCGACAGTTTCAGATAGGCTATGAGTGGTTTCTAGGAACGTCTCTCTAATTAAGACATTGGAGTTCGCATGGCAACCTATCTGGTTACGGGTACTAATCGGGGGATTGGTTACGAATATTGCCGCCAACTGCAAGCGCGGGGAGAGCGAGTTATTGCCATTTGTCGCAGTGCTTCTGAGGAGTTGAAGCAGCTAGGGGTGCAGGTTGAGGAGGGGATTGATATTACCTCTGATGCAACGGTAGCTTCTTTACGCGATCGCCTTGATGGTACGACCATCGATGTCCTGATTAACAATGCGGGAATTGTCAAGCGCGTGACGCTGGAAGACTTAGATTTTGAGAGCATTCGAGAGCAGTTTGAGGTGAATGCTCTGGGGCCTTTACGAGTGACTCACGCGCTATTGCCACTTCTCAAAGCCGGCTCCAAAATCGCCTTGATGACAAGTCGGATGGGGTCAATTGCAGATAATACCTCTGGCAGTTCCTATGGCTACCGGATGTCTAAAGTGGCGTTGTCAATGGCTGGCAAGTCGCTATCTCTCGATCTCAAACCGCGTGCGATCGCAGTGGCAATTCTGCATCCAGGGTTAGTTCAAACCCGCATGACGAATTTTACGTCTGGTGGCATTACTCCGGAAGAGTCTGTCAAG